>NZ_DFMZ01000038.1:3791-18337 GCF_002375825.1 Aneurinibacillus sp. UBA3580 | reverse complement strand
CACCGCCCGCGAGTTTTTCTTATATAAGCCGGATTATGAAGCAAGATGAGCGAATAAGCGCGCCAGTTCATCCGGTACAGGCCGGCTTGTGCGCGTATGGCTATCCATTGTGACACTCGTTACAAGGGCATCTGCAACCAGCTCGCCGCGCTGGTTATGTATTTCCTGCTTTAACACATAGCTTGTCCGGCCGAGCCGCTCCGGTCTGGTCGTAATCGTAAGACGGTCATTTTGTAGGCACTCTTTTCGGTAATTAATGTTGATGTTGACGGTGACCGTCTGGATCCCTAAGTCGAGAAACTTGTCATAGGCAAGGTTTGCCCGCTCGTACCATTCTTCCCGACCCCACTCCAGGTATTCGAGGTATTTGGCATTGTTGACATGGCCGTTGACGTCAATTTCAGTAGAACGAACAACAATCTCCAATGAAGCATCCATATGCATTCCTCCTGTGTATCCGTTTTCTCTTCATCATACCTTCTTTCAAAAGAGATGCCAACTCGGGTTTTGCTTACCCGGGGAACGAACACAAATTGATCATATTTTTATCAAAAAAAGTTCTTAAGAAAGACACGGTACGGTTACAATTTTTGAGTAAAGTATAGCTATCGGGAGGTGAGCAAGAGCTTTAAGGACGGTATGCTGCTAAAGCAATTGAAGGAAATGGAATGACATCAAAAGACCAATAAACGAGCAAAACGCCTGTACGATACCACAGCAAAATTTTGCCGTCTATAGCATAAGAAACCAACCAATTACTTACATGTTAATAACTTAAAAAAACAATATAAGCTTCACGCTTCTTCTTCCTATGAATAACCGGTACAAACGTACCGGTTATTCTAATGAGTAAAAACATAAATTCCTTCCTCCAGCACGGACATGACGGGTTTTTCTGTAGCGAATGATATAAATAGATGCCTTCGGCTTGCAAAACATGCGCAGAAAATGTGATATACTAATGGAATAACAAATAGATAAAGTTTGCAATGCCGTATTCCGTATAAAGTGCGCGTGCGGAATGGAGGAGGAAGATAGCGATGAACGGAACGAAAGTGCTTGTTGCTGACGATGATACGAACGTACTAGAGATTATTCGTCTGTACTTTGCCCAGCAGCAAATTGATTTAGTAGAAGCGCATGATGGAGACGAAGCGGTACGGCTCGCCGAGGCGGAGAAGCCGGACGCGATTATTCTTGATGTAATGATGCCAAAAATGGATGGATACGAGGCGTGCCGGGAAATTCGCAAAACGATGGATACGCCTATTATTATGTTATCAGCAAAAGGAGAAGAATTCGACCGGGTGCTCGGCCTTGAGCTGGGCGCGGATGACTATGTCACAAAGCCGTTCAGTCCGCGGGAGCTTGTCGCGAGAATTAAAGCGATTTTCCGACGGATGCAGCCGCGGGGAACGGAGGAGAAGGATGCGGCACAAAGCAATGTCCTTCAGTTCCAGGACCTTCAGATTGATCTGCAGGGACGCCAGGTGACCGTCGCGGGCGAAAGAGTGCAGTTCCGTCCGAAAGAATTCGATTTGCTTGTGTTCCTGGCCCGTTCACAGGGCAGTGTATTTACAAGGGAACAGTTACTCGAGCAAATCTGGGGCTATGACTTTTTCGGCGATATTCGCACGGTGGACGTTCACGTCAAAAAAATACGTCAGCATCTGGCGCGGCTGCCATATGAATGCATTCATACGGTGTGGGGCGTGGGCTACAAGTTCGAGGTGGAAGCGTCGTGCTCCGCTTAATGAGAGAATGGTTCGGCATTAACAAAAGCATTTTTCGTAAGCTCCTGCTCAGCTACATGGTAACGGTGCTGCTGGGGCTTGGCGCTCTTGGCCTCTCCATGTCGGTGCTGGCCAAAAATTACATATACAATGGAACGAAGGAAGAATTGCTCCGTAAAGCGAAAAAAGTAAACCTTGCCATTCAAGATTATCCGGTTCAAGCTGACCAGACAACGGCGATGCTGGCATTTCTTGACCAGACGTTCGATACGCGCATTTGGGTATTTGATCAGCAGGGACGGATTATTTCCACTTCGACACAGGATGAAGTGTTTATCGGCAAATCCGTAGCCCGCTCGATCGTCGAGCAGGTCATGGAGGGGAAGGACGTTGTCCAGAATTTGCGATTTGAAGGTTTGAGTAAACCGATGATGTCGGTGGTTGTACCGTGGGGCCAAAAAGACAAGGTATTTGGCGGCATCGTATTGCACGCACCGGTAGAAGGTATCGAAGAAACGGTCGGCAATATGAGGGAGATGATTTTGTGGGCGACACTGCTTGGAATTTTGCTCTCCACAGCTATGGTCTCGTATCTCTCCTGGACGATCTCCCGTCCGCTGAAGCGGATTGATGACGTGGCGCTGCAGATTGAACGAGGGAATTACAGCCAGCGCGCCGTAGTGGAGTCTCAGGACGAAATCGGAGATTTGGCACGGACGATTAACCGGATGGCCGGGACTCTTGAGCTTGTAGAGGCGGAGCGTGCCGACTTTGAACAGACCCGTCAGGACTTTCTCGCTAATGTGTCACATGAACTCAGGACTCCTTTGACGGCGATGCAGGGGTTTCTTGAGGCGCTGCAGGACGGGCTGGTCGTTGACGAAGCGTCACGCCAGAAATATTATGATGTCATGTACAAAGAAGTCATGCACATGAATCGGCTCGTCAATGATTTGCTGGAGTTGGTGCGCCTTGAGAAACATGAGGTGAATCTGGTGAAGCGTCCGATCGATATGGACTCATTCCTGCGGCGGATTGTGTTTATGTTCAAAGAAGAGGCTGCCAAGCGCAATCTTGAGTTGCGCCTGGATATGACGGCGCCGCTGCCGGGAATTATCGCCGATCCGCACCGGATTGAGCAGATTTTCATTAACCTGGTGGGCAATGCCTTAAAATTTACGGAACAGGGATCGATTACGCTGAGAGCGAGAGAGCGGGACGGCGGCATCGGGGTGACCGTAGAAGATACGGGTATTGGCATTTCCGAGCACGATTTGGAATTCATCTGGGATCGCTTCTTCAAAGTGGACCGGGTGCGTTCCCGTAAAGAGACGGGAACGGGACTTGGACTTGCGATCGTTAAAGAGCTGGTAACCCTTCATCAGGGTACGATTACCGTTAAAAGCAAAGCGGGTGAAGGCACGGCGTTTACCGTATGGCTTCCTGCCGAAACGAAAGCGGAGCAAAGCTAGAGCAAGAAAGGGAATATTACACTTGTGAAATACTCCCTTTCTTCAAAGCAATCATCCCCTCGTTCTCTTCTGTTGTTTCCTTTGCACCATAAAAGTTGGCCGCCCTTCCCATCATGTTCATGTCGGGGTTGCGGTTGAAACGCCATGGTTGTTTTTATGCAAATTAGTTGTATACAAGATACTTGCTATGTGTTATATTCTGAATAGGAAGAAAATTCAGGAGGGGTGTCAGATTGTGCTTGAAGACTGCATCGTATTTTTGCTTAGTAAAGCCCAGCAGCGCGCGTATCAAACAAGCAAAACCATACTGCAGCCGTACGGAGTTACACCGGTCCAGTATGCACTTCTGCACTTGCTCTGGGAGAAAGAGGGGCAGCATGGGGCCGAGTTGGGAGAACGGTTAAGGCTTGATTCGGCGACAATAACCGGCCTTTTGGATCGATTGGCTCACCAGGGACTGGTGGAGAGAAAGCCGGATCCTAAAGACCGGCGAGTGAACAGGATTTACGTAACAGAGCGTGGCCGCACATTGGAGAAATCGCTTACAGAGGCGATGAAACAGAGCAACCAGAACATCCTCGCCGATTTTACGGAAGAGGAAACACAATTGTTAAAAAGCATGCTGGTTCGTCTGGGATTTAATGAAAAAAAGAATGAGTGAGGGAGATGATAGAATGTTGATGAAGGACATAAAAGATACACTCGTCGGCACATTGGGAATCGAGATAGGGGAAATGACACCGGAGCGAGTGACGGCGACGATGCCGGTCAATGCCAAAACGCACCAGCCATTCGGCCTGCTGCATGGCGGAGCTTCAGTCGTACTCGCGGAGACGGTGGCCAGCATGGGGACGTGGAATTTGATTGACCAGGAGAATGAGACAGCGGTCGGACTTGAGATTAACGCCAATCACATCCGGGCGAAGCGGGACGGCATCGTGACCGCTGTAGCGACGCCGCTGCACAAAGGCCGCACCACCATGGTCTGGGACATCAAGATTACCGACGAAGAAGGCAAGCTTATCTGTGTATCACGCTGTACAATAGCCGTGGTGAAACGGAAAAAGTAACGAAGAAAAAAAGGCTTCCCGCACGCGGGTTTCTTTTCCCAAAGAAGCTGAAATGAGCGCTTGGCCGGTCTTCAGGCTGACCTATCAAACATCTGGGTCACTCAGAGAGGGAGACAGTGATAGGTCGTATCCGCCCTACGACTGTCCAAGCTCAGCGAGGAAAAGAAAAATGCTTAGCGGGAAGCCTTTTTTTCTTGCGCTATCTATATTCTTTCTTTCACTCTGTCTACTTTTCTTGGATGGTGATTGTTTTAATGAACACCTTCTCTACAGGTGAGCTGAATTCGCCGAGCGGGTTTTGGGCGACAGGCGTGCTGGAGATAGCCTCGATCGTGTCCATTCCGTCGATAACTTTGCCGAATATGGTATATTTCGGCTGACTGTTCAATCCTTCCACGCCTTCACCGTTGCCGATGAAGAATTGGCTGCCATTCGTATTCGGACCGGAGTTCGCCATGGCGACAATGCCTTTTTCGTATTTATGTTTTGACGGCAGTTCATCTTCAAATTGATAGCCGGGTCCACCCATGCCATTGCCGAGCGGGTCCCCTGTTTGGATCATGAAATTTTTCATAATCCGGTGAAAGATGACGCCGTCATAGAAATTCTCTTTGGAGAGAAAAACGAAGTTGTTGACGGTTTTGGGCGCATCTTTTGCAAACAGCTCAATCGAGAACTTGCCTTTGTTTGTTTCCACATGCGCAATGTATGTTTTGTTTGGATCGATTTGCATAGCCGGAGCCTTGTCCCACTGTTTGACTGGCTGCTTCTGTTCCTGTCCGGTGGTAGGGGAGCTTTGCTGCCCCTGATTGGAAGAACATGCTGTAGTAGTAAGCGCTGCTGCAAGCGCCAGGGTGAGTAATGCAAGGTGCTTTCTTTTCATCTTTCTTGTCCTCTAACTTTCTCTATGTTATTTTCCCTTTTGCAGATGCTGCGGCACAACCGGACGCATAATCAACTGATTCATAATCACGTGTTCCGGGGCTGCAATCATCTGATACGCCATGTACGCCACCTCTTCCGGACGAAGCGCGTACTCTTTCGGAGCGCTCTGGCCGAATTCCGTCTGTACGGAACCCGGGCAAATAACGGACACCTTTACGTTGTGCGGTTTTAACTCCTGCGTCAGTACATCGGTGAATGCCATTAAGCCGAATTTCGACGTACAGTATCCTCCGCCTCCCGGAAACGTAACCGTGCCGGCCACGCTGGAGATGTTGACGATATGGCCGCCCTGCTGCTGAATCATGTGGGGGACGGTGTACTTCGTACAGAGAAATACGCCTTTCAAATTGACGTCCATCATTTCATCCCATTGCGCTTCTGTCAGTTCATGTATCGGGCCGAAATGGCCGAGTCCGGCATTGTTAACCAGTGCATCAATTCGCCCTTCTTCGTGTACGATCTGTCCGATAAGACGTTCGATGGCGCTGCTGTCTCTAATATCGCACGGAGAAGGAATAATACACCCCTGTTTATTATCGGCTTCAGTTGCCAGCTCCTTCAGCTGCGATTCGCTGCGTGCGATCGCATAGACGGTGGCCCCTTTGTCCGCAAACAGCAGGCTCATGGCCCGCCCGATACCTTTGCTTGCGCCTGTGATTAGCACAACTTTGTTATGTATGGATTGCAGTTCCATTGTTATCGCCTCCTGGCTTTTATTTTACCATAGTTTTATCTGAACGAAATTTACGGAAAAAGGCGATTATTTTATTAGAAATATGTTAAAATGTTCGTGTTGAGTTCGATTAGCAAGCAACTGCATATTACACAAGTCGGAGGAGCTGGGGAAGAAAAAATGTTTCGTACCATTTTATTTGACGTAGACGGAGTTTTATTAAGTGAAGAGCGTTACTTTGACGCTTCGGCGCTGACGGTGTGGGAGATGCTGTACAGCCCCAAATACATCGGCCTTGCCGGTGATGCGTTCGAGCCGGCGCCGGAAGAAAGTGTCATCCGCCGTGTACGCGCCGAAGTGTTCGATCACGATAAAGTATTAAATTTCATTAAAACAAGAGGGATTAACGCTAACTGGGATATGGTGTATCTGGCATTTTCCTACCAATTAGTACGTCTGCTGGCTGAGTTGCACAAAACGAAGTCTGAAGAAGTACGAGGCATCCTGACGTCACAAATTCACCGTGAAGCCATTGCCAGGGTGAAAGAGCTGGCGCAGGGGATAGATTTTACGGTGGACTATGCCGCGTTTGTCACGGACTTTGAGAAGAGCACGGCGGAGAAGCAGGCACTGCTTCTGTATCTGAATGACCTGGTGCGTGAGAAGACAGGCATCGAGACGACCATTTTCTCGCGCAACAGCGAACTGTGGGACCTCTGCCAGGAGACATTCCAGGAATGGTACTTAGGCGATCGTCTTGTCGCCGACTCGATTGGCCGTGCAGCCTACCAGGAAGGTAAAAAAGGCTTCCTGGACGACGAAATTCCGATTGTAGAGCCGGCAAAAATGGCCGAAGTGCTGGCTGAGTTGAAAAGTCGCGGCTATGAGCTTGGCATCGGAACAGGACGTCCGCGCATCGAAACGGTGGAGCCGCTTAAAGCGATGGGATTGCTTCAATATTTCAATCCGAACCGTGTTGTAACCGCAAGTGACGTATTGGATGCGGAGAAGCGCTATCCGGATCGTGCACCGCTCGCCAAACCGCAGCCGTACTGTTATATCAAAGGGATGCTCGGTATGGATTGCCATGACGACGAGTGCTTCGGTTTAGCGCTGCCGATTGAAAACGGCGAAGAGATTCTTGTGGTGGGCGACTCTGTAGCGGATTATATGGCGGCCCGCAGCATTGGCTGCAAGTTCGCGGCGACGCTAACCGGTTTGACCGGCCAGGAAGCGCGCGCCAAGTTTGAAGAACTAAAAGCCGACTACATCCTCGATGACATGACGCAGATTTTAACTATTTTGTAAAAATGAAACCCGGCATGCAGGTCCATGAAGGCCTACATACCGGGTTTTTGCTTTCTTAAGTGTTGAGCCGCTTAATATAAGAAGACATCGAGCAGTTTTGCCAGGTAAATTACAACTCGATTTGCGTTACACTTTTAATTTCATTTAGCTCGCCTAACGTGTCGAGAACGTCAGGGCTCACTTCTTTATCCACGCTTAGCAGCATAATTGCCTGACCGCCCACATCGCGGCGTCCCACCTGCATCGTCGCGATGTTGACGTCATTATTGCCGAGAAGTGTACCGACACGGCCAATGGCGCCCGGACGGTCATTGTGGTGTACGAGCAGCAGATTGCCCTGCGGTACAAGGTCGATGGAGTAGCCGTCGATTTTTACGATGCGCGGGCCGTAGCCGTTCAGCAGCGTACCGGCAACCGTTCTTTCTTCCTGGCTTGTTTTCAACGTGACGGTAACAAGGTTGTTGAAGCCTCCGCCATATGTGGACTTTTGCTCTGTTACATGGATGTCACGGTTTTTTGCAAGGATTGGCGCATTGACATAGTTAGCTGCCGCACCTAAATGGTAGGCCAGGATGCCTTTAAGCGTTGTGCGGGTCAGCGCCGCCGTATCGATGTCATTCAAATCGCCGGAATAAGTTACGACGACTTCTTTCAGGCCGCCTACTGCAATTTGCGCAATGAAAGATCCTAGCTTTTCGTTCAATTCAAAGTACGGTTTAACTTTCTCCATCACATTTGCCGGGATAGACGGCAGATTCACCGCATTTTTGAACGGCTCATCACGCAGAATGTGCAGAATTTCTTCGGATACGTCAATAGCCACGTTCTCCTGTGCTTCCACGGTGGAAGCGCCGAGGTGCGGCGTTACGATAACCTGCGGAAGTTTAAGCAGCGGGTTATCCACCGGCGGTTCCTGTTCGAATACGTCAAGGGCCGCCCCGGCCACTTTGCCGCTTACGATCGCTTCATAGAGCGCTTTTTCGTTGATGATGCCGCCGCGTGCACAGTTTACGATACGTACGCCGTCTTTCATCTTTTCAAACTCTTTTGTGTTGATGATATATTTCGTATCTTTTGTCAGCGGTGTATGCACAGTAATGAAATCAGCCTGTGTTACGACGTCATCGAGCGTACCGAATTTTACGCCCAGTTTATCGGCACGTTCCTGGGTCAGGAACGGATCGTAGGCAATGACTGTCATATTGAAAGCCTTGGCGCGTTTAGCTACTTCGGCTCCGATACGGCCGAGACCGATAATGCCGAGTGTTTTGTTGTTCAATTCCACTCCGGTGAACGATTTACGGTCCCACTCGCCTTCGATTAGCTTCTTATAGGCCGGTGGGATACGGCGGGCGAGCGCCATGATCATCGCAAAAGAGTGCTCGGCCGTAGAGATTGTGTTTCCGTCCGGTGCGTTAATTACGACAATACCCGCATTGGTAGCAGCAGTCAGATCGATGTTATCGACACCTACACCGGCGCGGCCAATCGCTTTGAGCTTTGTGCCCGCTTCAATTACAGCAGGTGTCACTTTCGTCTGGCTGCGTACGAGCAGCGCATCGTATTCTCCGATAATGTCGATTAATTCGGCTTCGGAGAGGCCGGTCTTGCGGTCCACCTGAACATCTTTTGCGTCGAGCAACTTCTGGATACCAAACTCGCTTAATGGATCGCTTACTAAAACTTTAAACATAGTATCTACACCTCCGCGGCGCATGGCGCCTTTTTCCCTGGAATATATTTTTTGGTAAATAAAAAAGCCTTTCGTGCTCACTACAAGCTTGCAACTTGCAGTGAGGGACGAAAAGCTTCGTTTCGCGGTACCACCCTCATTCACTGCTGTTTCACAACAGCAGCCTCAACCGGTCCGCTGGTGACGGACCGATGCCTATAACGGGGCTTCCGTTCAGACCTACTTCTTCCGGTTCAGCCTGACAGCTCAGGAGCGCTCAAACGACAGGGGATTCACCGGTTCGCAGCAACCACCGGCTCTCTGGAGAATCGCAACCGCAGTTTCTCTCCGTCTTCGCTGTTTATGTATATTGTTTGTTGTCTGATAATAATTTAACATGTAAAATAAACTGGGTCAAGCATTTTTCAGCTAAAAACTTAACATTTTTATTTTTATTCATAACAATGTTCGGGTTTAGCTTAAATCTTTATTTTTATTCTATCAAGTTGCTGCAAGGATGTAAAGCTGATTTGTATTCCTATATCGTAAAAAAATTATGAAAGTAAGGGGGAAGGACGGGAATCCGCTTTCAAAAAATTGCGTGAAAAATTCTCTTGCGTGGTACAACAGGGAGATGCCATGATAAGATACAGAGTAAAGGAGGGCAAAGGAGTGGAGATTAGAAAACTGCGTGGCCACCACCTATTATGCGTGCATGGCTTCCAGGGCATGGGATACAGCCCTTCATTTATAGTGAAGATGCAGGAGATTGTGGAGCAAGTCCGCGATCCAGAATGCGATATTTGGCTTGAAGTGACGATCGGTTTCGATGAAGCGTGCAGCGCCTGTCCACACAGGGGAGAGGCGAAATGCGAAGCGGACGAGGATTCCGACCTTTCTGTCAAGCGAATGGATGCAAATGTCATTCGCCATCTGGAATTGGAGCCGGAAGGAACCTACCGTAAGGAATGGCTGGTGCGGCGTACGGCACGAATGGTGGAGCCGGACGATCTGGATACGTTATGTGCGGATTGCTCATGGCTTGCCGAAGGCGTATGCAAAGAGGGGATCCGGAGCCTGCGCGAAGCGCATGGAATTACAGGGGAGACGAAAGCGGATAGAGCATAAGAAAAATTCGCGGGCGTTGCCGCTCTTTTTCCCCCTTCGGGCCCCACGCTCCACACGGAAAAACCTCCCGGCCGGGAGGTTTTCGTATGTACAATCAGGCTTATTTGTTTTCCGCATAACGGGCGAGGCACTCGTCGATAAGCTGTGCCGCTTTCTCCGGACCTTCCCAGCCTTCAATTTTTGTTTCTTTGTTCTCGAGGTCTTTGTAACGCTCGAAGAAGTGGGAAATTTCCTTCGTGATATGAGCCGGGATATCATCGAGGGATTTCACATCGTTCCAGCGCGGGTCGTCAACCGGTACGCCTAGCAGCTTCTCATCCTGACCTTTGTCATCAGACATAATGAGTACACCGATGATGCGGGTAGAGATAACGCAGCCCGGGAATGTTGGGAATGTGGTCAGCACAAGCGCATCCAGCGGATCGCCGTCAAGCGCCAGCGTGTTTTCCAGATAGCCGTACTCGGTCGGATAGTGCATCGGAGAGAACAGGACGCGGTCCAGACGAAATACGCCTGCTTCTTTATCGAATTCGTATTTGTTCTGGCTTCCGGCCGGAATTTCAACGAATACATCAACAACTTTGTTTTCAAAAGCCATGAAGACTCCTCCTCTTTTTAATCGTTCTTGTCCCGTGGGGGATTCTGCTTCATTATAGCAAGTTCCATTTCATAAGAAAAGCACATCCTGAGAAGAGAGGAGGATGGGAATGGATTTTCTCATCGGATTTGTAGGAAGTCTGCTGATTTCCGGTGTGGCGTATTGGAAGCGGTCGCTTTCGGCAAGCGGGGCCGCCGCAGCAATCTTGCTCGGTACGCTGATGTATGCGCTTGGCGATATTCGGTGGTACGGTCTGCTCATTGCGTTTTTTGTTTCATCCAGCCTGCTGTCGCACCGCAAGAAAGAGGCGAAGCGGGAAGTAGAGAACCTGTTTGCGAAAACAGGCACACGGGACTGGCTGCAGGTTGCGGCGAACGGCGGACTTGGGCTTGTTGCGGTATCGGGAGCATTTTTCCTTGGTCGCGAAGAAATGTGGTATGCGTTTTATATTGGTGTGATGGCAGCAGTAACAAGCGATACGTGGGCGACGGAAATCGGCGTGCTTGCCAGACGTAAACCGCGTCATATTTTCACGTGGCGCGAGGTAGAGCCGGGAACATCGGGCGGAATTAGCGGCCTGGGTTTTTTTGCTTCCTTGCTGGGAGGTATATTTATCGGCGTGATGGCGATTTTGTTTACATGGCTTGCCGAAGGAGAGTTTCCATTACTGTATCTTGTGGGCGGTGCATTGGGCGGCCTGACCGGAAGCCTTGTGGATAGTGCAATCGGAGCAACATGGCAGCAGATGTACCGCTGTGAAGCGTGCGGCAAAGGGACGGAGCGGACGGAGCATTGTCAGCAGCCGACACGTGTAATGAGGGGGTATGCATGGTGTACGAACGATATGGTGAACCTAATGGCGTCCCTGATCGGCGGCTTGGTCGCTGTTTGGTGGCGATAAAGGCGAAGGGAGACAAATAAGGAGCGGAATTTTCCGCTCCTTTTATTATTTCGTTTGTCTGGTTGATGTTTTTTTGATTTGCTCCCGTTCTTCCTGCGTTAAGACGCCCATCAGATACAGCAATTCTGTTACTTTTTCAATGCGTCCGGTTCTTCGTGGCTTCTTCATGCGTATGCCTCCCGGCTGATGGATTTAGTTAATTTTATTATACTCAATAGTTTTGACTTTGCGCAACATTTTTTTGAAAATAGACGCAAATCACACAAATGAATTCTATTAACCGTTTGGCGATCTTATAGTAGGGGGATGTTACATAAATTTCTTGCGCAGGTACCACCACATCCACCACGAAAGCGCCGTCAGCATGACGAAGATTACGAGCGTCGTATACGGTGAATCCTGAAACGGCAACGGCACGTTCATGCCGAAAAATCCGGTCACGAATGTTAGCGGAAGCATGATGGTGGAAATCATCGTCAGGATGTTCAGGTTCTCTGTCGTTTTCGCACTGACAATCGAATAATACGTATCAAGCGCACTGTTTACCAGGTCCTTAAATGTTTCCGTGGAATCGGCGATCCGCTCCAGGTGGTCTTTCAAATCAATGTAGAACGGTACGTTATCCTCTTGAATGGGGAACAGCCACTGACCGTTGATTGTAGCGAACACCCGCTTCTGCGGCAGAATAACGCGGCGGATGAGAATCAGTGTCCGCTTGAGCGCCAGGAACTCTTCCGTTACAAGCTCCATGTCGTATTCATACATCTCGTCTTCAATCTCATCAATCCGGATACTGATCCGATCAAGAATCGGGAAGTATTCGTCCGTAATCCCGTCAATGATAGAGTAGAGCAAATAGTCTGCCCCCCGGTTCATGTATTCTTTGCTTTGCAGACAAGCGGCGGCAATACGTCCGATCGACGGCATCGGCCGCTTATGAATGGTTACGATATAATTCGGTCCCATAAAAACGTTCAGCTCAAGTGTCGTAATCTCATTATCGCTTTCTTCATGATAGCGCAGCGCATGAAACACGAAGAAGTGGTAATCCTCGTAGTCATCTACTTTTGCGCGTGGGCTGTGCTGCAGGCAGTCTTCGATTGCCAGCGGGTGAAAGCTAAACAGCTTGGCGACGTAGTGGAGTTCTTGGTTGCTTGTATTAAACAAATCAATCCAGAGCAAGTCCTCATTGGAATGGAGAAATTCATCAATTTTATTTAAGTCCACATCATGGAGCATCTCCTGACTAGAATGGTTGTAAAAATAGGTTTTGATCAAGGGTATCCCTCCTTAACCTTATGATAGTCAGTACTACTTGTACTTCAGGGAAGGACGGCTGACTTTTGCGGTACGAAGGAAAAGAGAGAAGCGAACGAGAGGATGATTTCAATGGGGAAAAAGACGAACGCCTTTTTCTTCCCTGGCTCTTCTTTCCTCTTCTCCTCTTTCTTTTCTCCTCATTTGCACAAAAAAGCCTCTCCCGTATGCCCAGGAGAGGCTTCATTCGTTCAAGCCGTAAACGCAAAGAAGGAACGCATACGAAAACAAAATCCGTACGTTCCGCGTATTCTCCTGGTTGAGCTTCGGCACAGAACAACGTAGAGTAATGACTCAGCCACCTTAAGTAGAGCCTTAATCCGGCAATACCTGTTCTACCCATTGGCGTCTCTCGACGTTTCCGGGCAGTGGCCTGTGTTTGAACTGGAGCCTCGCCTAACGAGAATGCTTATGAATACTTATGACATACTTTAGGATATAGGCAATTAGAAGAGTTGTCAATTGTCTTTTCTTGTATACCGGTTTAAAAGGAGATATCGATTGGGGAGAACTTGTCGGGTACTTTATCTTCGGATAGATTGCATTTCTCGTGACAATCAGCGGGATTGTGATGACTACGATTATGGGCGGCATCGCGGTTGTAAAATGGGGAAAAGAGCATGTTCGTCAGTGTAGAAGAACATAAAGATAAGGAGATGACATGCAGCGAAAAAGCCTAACCGGACCGGTTAGGCTTTGAATGAATACTTCGGATAGTCCCAGGCTTTGCAGCAGCCTGGTTCCTATTCTTCAACTTTAATGGAATCAGTCGGGCAACCTTCAGCTGCGTCACGAACATCATCGAACAAGATGTCCGGAATTTCGGCAGTGTTAGAGTTGTCATCGATTTTGTTGAAAGCCAGACCTTCATCATCATAATCGAATACATCTGGAGCTGTTGCGCCACAAGCTCCACATGCGATACAAGTGTCTTTGTCAACCCATGTAGTCATTCTATCTTCACCTCCACAATTACTAAGAAAAGATGTTGTCTACTTCTCCTCCCCCATTGTAAACATTGTACCTATGAATATCAAGATGGTTAAGAAAAAATAATGAACAGGCTGCAAAAACATCTCTTCCTCTCCACCCGGGAGAGCGCTACACTATAAATAGGTACAGTAACTACTTACCCGAATGTAAGGAATGAAAACATAGAGATGGAGAATCGATTTGAAGAAGGCCTGTTTCTCGTGGCCGCCGCACGTTTTCGCGGCGAGCGGACATCGCAGGCCATCGTACATTTGCTCAGAGGACGCAAAAACAACCAGGTCATCGCCGACGCGGCCCTTTTTGGCACATCGATGTTGTACGGCATAATGAGAAACGTGTCCGGCGAGGCTGTGCGGAGTCGTTTGGATGCGCTTATCGAGCGCGGATGGATCGAGGTGCACCAGGGAGAAAAAGAGCAGGTCTACTGTTCCATGACAGGGAAAGAAGAGTTGCGGAAGCTGAATGCTGAGTTTCGGTATGAGGCTTGTCTCTCGGCGGTTGCTTCCGTCCATGAAAAAGTGCGGGCGGTGCGCTTTTGGAAGAAGTTTTCCCTTTTTATTCAAACGCTTTCACATCTTATCGCCCAGGAGACATTGTTTTATCCTGTAGTGGAGCAGCGGGAGCTGCAGCAGGAAGTAAAACGGGTTATTATGTCATATGCGGACAAGCGCAGCCTGGCATTACAAACGAAGCAAGAGATCGCTCGCTGGATGGGAGAAGTAGAGGAGGAAGAGCG
>NZ_DFMZ01000038.1:0-3682 GCF_002375825.1 Aneurinibacillus sp. UBA3580 | reverse complement strand
AGCGTCAGATTATCCTGCGCCGCCTAAGTGGAAAAGCGAGAGCAGGCCTGACATACAGGCAACTGGCAGACGCGATTGGAACGGATGAAGGAGCCGCGGCTCTGCATATCATTAGATTGGCCGCAGAGCAGCTTGCGCGCCTGGCTTCCGGTGCCTATCCGGTGTTGTCGGAGCTTGCTGACAGCCGGGCGGGCGAGGCGATGTTGACCCGGACGGCACAGCAGACAAAGGCGTTGCTCGATATGGGCTATTCATTTAAAGAGATTGTAAAGCGGCGCAGGCTTAAACCCGGCACAATCGAGGATCATCTGGTTGAAATTGCCATTGCCGACCCCTCCTTCGATATTAGTCGGTTCGTATCCCGGCAGAAGATGGATCGAATTCACGCAATTATGCGGGAGAAGGGAACAAAGAAAATCGGGGAAATCAGACGGGAGGCGGGTGAAGAATATAGCTATCTTGAGATTCGCCTTGCATCCGTGCGTGCGCCCAGGGGAGGTGGACAACCATAGAACAAGCACAAGAACAGGCGCTGCATGCAGCGCTTAAACGTTATTTTGGATATGATGCATTTCGGGCCGGACAGCTTGATATTATGCGCTATCCGCTTGTGGGTGAGAATGCGCTCGGCATCCTTGCGACCGGTGGCGGCAAATCGCTGTGCTACCAATTGCCCGCACTGCTGTTCCCCGGGATGACTGTCGTTATCTCGCCGTTGATCTCGCTGATGGCGGATCAGGTGCGCCAATTGCGGCGCAGGGGCATTCAGCATGCGGAATATATTAACAGCACACTTTCGATAGGAGAACAGCGTTGGAAGATGCGCCAGGTTATGGAACGGAAAGTGAAGATTTTATACGTGTCCCCGGAAAAACTGCAGCAGGAAGCGTTCATGGAGCAGCTCGTGCATATCCCAATTTCATTGTTTGTCGTCGATGAAGCGCACTGCATTTCTCAGTGGGGCCATGATTTCCGCACCGATTACCAGCGGCTGCATGCCTGTATTCGGCAGCTGGGAAATCCGCCGGTGCTGGCGCTCACGGCGACGGCGACCGAAGCGGTGCAGCGGGACATCTGCCGTCAGCTTGCAATTCCTGCAGACCATATTGTGCTGCAGTCGATCAACAGAGAGAATATTTGCTATGATGTAGCATTTCTCTCCGATGAACGGGAGAAGGAAGCGGTTCTGTTTGAGAAATTGCGGACGTTGAAAGGTCCGGGCCTGGTATATTTCCGTTCGCGTAACAGTACGGAACGCGCGTTTTTGCAGGCACAGGAGCACAATATCGGGCGCTGTGCGTTTTATCATGGAGGCATGGGGGCGGAAGACCGGATGTTGATTCAGCAACAATTCATAAATAATGAACTGGATATCGTTTTCGCCACGAACGCATTCGGCATGGGAATCGACAAATCGGATATTCGTTTTGTATTGCATTACCATGTTCCGCCGGATATTGAATCGTACTTGCAAGAAGTGGGGCGTATAGGCAGGGACGGCGCACCTGGGTATGCTTGCCTCTTATCGACGCCTGACGACGGAGTGCTGCCCGGGCAGCTTATCGCCGAAGAGTATCCGGGCGAGAAGCAGATATGTGGATTTACAGCATTCCTTAAACCTCATCGCGGCCAAACTATACAGCTAACCGAACAGGAAGCCCTGGAGCGGTGGGCGCTTGAAGTTCAGCATTTGTCCATTCTGCTCTATCATATGGAACGGATGGAATGGATACATCGACCCCGCCGCTCGAAAGAAGGGTGGGAGTTCGAAATCTCTTCGTCATTCCCGGAACAGTGCGGGGAGCTTGTCGGTGCGGTTTTCCGCCGCCGTAACGAAAGATATGATAAATTAGAGGAGATGCGGAACTGGCTTTCGAAAGCGACATGCCGCAGGGAAGCACTGGGAAGGTACTTCTCTCAGGAGCACCGGACGGCGCTTGCCAGTTGTTGTGACCGGTGCGGTATTGATATGAAGCTCTATGAACGACAGATGCCGGATGCGGTGCAGCCACAGGAACGATGGGACTGGCGGCGTGAGCTGGATCTTCTGCTTCCGGTTTCCTGACACCAAAGAAGGGAAGAGTAAAATGGATCCGCGATATGCACATTTGGATAGTCGAACGCTGGCGCTAAACGTATATATTTCCCAGGCGATTTTGTTTGTCATAGGACTTGCAGGGCTGTATTTTTTTTATATTCGTCCGGGGGTTGATTGGATAGGACGATTTCTTGCCCCTCATATAGCAGATGTATTTGTGTACGGTACACTGCTTGCGCTTTTGGTGGTGGCAGTGGAGATTGTCTTGATTGTCTGGCTGCCGCCGGAGATGTTTGATGACGGAGGATTAAACGAGCTGTTGTTCCGTGATTTGCCTGTCTGGCACATCGCACTGGTATGCCTGGTGGTAGCGCTGGCGGAAGAATTTCTGTTCCGTGCTGTTATCCAGCCGGGGTTGGGCGTATGGTGGACAAGCGTGTTATTTGCGCTTGTACATGTGCGCTATCTCAAGAAGTGGGTGATGATGGCCGTCGTATTTTTAATCAGCATGCTGTTCGGGTGGCTGTTTGATAAGACGGGAACCGTCTGGGCTGTAGTGTGGACCCACTTTTTAGTTGATTTTATTCTTGGATGTTTTGTAAGAAAAGGATGGTTTTTCTCGCCAAAGGAAGGAGAATCCTTACAAAAAGCGAATAGAGAAGAGAGAAATGAAAACAAAGAAAATGGGGATGCCGATGAGCGAGAAACAACGTAACCATTCGGATCAGTCTGATGCGCTGCGAAAGCTGGTAGAGCGGCAAAATGAAGCGGAACAAAGCGCGATAGAGCCACAGGTAGAACGGCCGAATAAAATACCTACCGGTACGCTGCCGCCGCGCAGTACCGTGCACAGAAAGCCGCCTTTAAATCTTACACCGTATTATTATATTGCCGGCGTTTTGCTGCTGCTCGTGATAGGCGGCCTTGTTTTCTTGTGGTACGCGGCGCGAAGCGAGCCTTCCACGGCCCAGCCGCAGACCCAATCGAAAGCGTCTGAAACCGGAAAGCAAGCCCCGGCCAAAGACGGTCAGACGAAGACACCGTCTTCTCCTGCGCCTTCACCGCAGGCCAAACCGGCCCCGGCGAATCCGGGTCCGTCTCAGAATCCGGCCGGATCGCAGGCGCAGACTTCGGGAAGCGTAAAGCCTCCTGCTGCATCACAGACATCTTCTGCCAAAGCGACAGCACCGCAGAGTTCCGCAGCAAAACCGGCGCCTGTTGCAAAAAAAGCCCCGGCGAAGGCGCAAAAGCGAATTCTGCGTCATAGGGTACAAAAAGGCGATACACTATATAAAATTTCTGTCATGTATTACGGAACGGGAAAATATCAATTTTATCTTGCGCGTTACAACGGGATTCAGAATTTATACGCCGGTACGGTACTAAAGGTGCCAATCCCGCCCCGGTAAGAGAAACAGACGCCGTCTGGCGCCTGTTTTTTTCTGTGAAAATCGTGAGGAAAGAAGGAGAAGAGTGAGGAAAAAAGAGCTAAGGAAGAAAAAGGCCTTCGCCTTTTTCACCATTAAAATCCTCTCCTCGTTCTCTTCTCTCTTTCCCTTCGTACCGCAAAAGTCAGCCTCTCTCCCATCATTTTCATGCCGGGGTTGCGGCTGAGATGCCATGGTGGTTTTCTGTGAAAATCGT
>NZ_DFMZ01000036.1:5639-8023 GCF_002375825.1 Aneurinibacillus sp. UBA3580 | reverse complement strand
TCGGAAGAGGAATTTTCTGTAGAGGAGATGGAGGAGGAATCGCCATGCGCGTTCCAGGATATTGGAGAAGAAAAGCGCACGGTACGGCAGGTGCCGCGCGTCCATATCGGACGTAAGCAGGCAAAACGCCGACGGCCTCGTCAGGTGACAGCCGGAGACATGCGCAAACAGGCACGCCCTGCAATTGAAGCGCTGGAGCAAAGCGCCTGCCAGCTGCAGGTCTTTCCAGGATTTCGCGGTATGGTGCAGGAGCTTGTCTCCCGTGCACAGCGGATGAAACGACAGCAGTATACCATTGCTTTGTTCGGCGCATTCAGTGCGGGCAAGTCGTCGTTTGCCAATGCATTATTGGGAGATGCCGTGCTTCCGGTCTCGCCGCATCCGACGACCGCAGCGATTAACCATGTGCTGCCGCCGACGGAAGAAAGACCGCACGGGACGGTGCTTGTTCAGTTCAAACGGAAAGAACAAGTGCTGGCTGACGTGAATCAGGCGCTTGAGATTGCGGAACAGAAGGTGGCTTCCTTCGCCGAGCTGGAAGCACTTCTTGATGAGCATGCGCGTATTGTGCGCGAGCAGCAGGAAAAAGAAGCGGAGAAAGCGCGCCGGGAAGCGCTGGAGCAGACGAACCCCGATGCCGGAAAGAAAACAGAAAGGAAGGAAGAGGAAGAAGAAGAGGAAGAGCTCCGCGACCCGCTGGAGCTGTTGCGGGATGAGCAATTGTTCTTCTTGGAAGCCGTGCGGAACGGCCTGTCCGACATGCGCGGCCAATTCGGAGAGGAACGGACGGTTACGATGGAGGAGCTGTCGCTGTTTGTCGCTGTCGAGGAGCGGGCATGCTTCGTTGAGCGGGTGCTGCTGTATTATGACGGACCGCTGACGCGCCAGGGTGTCATTCTCATTGATACGCCGGGCGCAGGTTCGATGAACGCGCGGCATACCGAGGTGGCGTTCGAGCATATTAAACATGCGGATGCGGTTGTGTTTGTCACCTATTATAACCATGCTTTTTCGCGTGCGGACCGTGAGTTTTTGATTCAGTTAGGCCGGGTTAAGGAGTACTTTGCGCGGGATAAAATGTTTTTTATCGTCAACGCCGCCGACCTGGCCGCCTCGGAGGCGGAAATTGACGATGTGCTTAGGCATGTGGAGCGCAATCTGCTTGCCTGTGGGATTCGGGAAGCACGGCTGTATCCGGTCTCTAGCCAGATCGGGCTGCTGGCGGCTCGTCTCGCACAGGGGAGGCTGTCCGAAGACGAAGCAGCCCTCTACCGTAAGCTGACGGGCACTCCACCCGATACGCCGCCACCGGAGAGTGCGGAAGGGCGCTTTTTCTCCGGCATTACGCTGTTTGAAGAGGATTTTCGGGCGTTTGTGACGGAAGAGTTGGTCGGCGCGGCAGTGGCGTCGGCCTACGAAGACATCGGGCGCGCCCTGCGTGTACTGGAGGCATGGCGCACGGAGGCGCGGACAGAAGAGGGAGAGCGCAGGCGCAAAGAAGAACAGGCAAAGGCGGCTCGTCTTGCTTCCGGCACAGCAATAGAAGAGGTGGATACGGATATCGAGCGCGGCCTTGTGGCGCAGGAGATCGAGGAACTTGTGTACTATGTAAAGCAGCGGGTCTTCTACCGATATTTCGACGAGTTTAAAGCTATCATCAATGTGCCGGCATTTGCCGATGAGCAGGAAGAGATGCAGACGTTGCTGCGCCGGTATACCAATGAAATTATCCGCTTCGTCGCATTCGACCTGGCTCAGGAAATGCGGGCGACCTCGCTTCGGATCGAAACCTTCCTGGAACGTACGCTTGCAGGCATACACCGCCGGACGGAAAACGAACTGCGTGCGCTTGACGAGAATATTGCGCTCGCCGGGTACGAGGCGCTGGAGTATGAGACGCCTTCGTTTGTGCCCGGATTGCATGAATGGAATGCCACGGTGTTTGCGGACCTGCTGGCCCCGTATAAAAACCGGGCAACGTTTTTTACGGAGGGAGGCAATATGAAGCTGCGCGATGACCTGGAGGCCCGGCTGCGGGGTCCGGTCAGCGAGTATGTCTCCGCCTGTGAAAAGCAACTGAAAGATGCATATCTTCCGATGTTTGACAGAGAAGTACAGCGGCTGCGCCAGAAATGGGTCAGGCAGGTGGACGAATACTTTACCGGGAAGCTGGCCGCATTGACCGCATCGGGGGATATGGCGGCCCTGGATGCAGCGTATGAGGCGGTGCGGGCGATCTACCAAACGCGTCGAAAGTAAAATAAACAATATAAATGATGCCCCCTTTTCAGCTATTCTACTGCGGTAGTTAGCTGGCTGAACTTTAGCCCTGTCAGCAGGGCTTTTTTTTCTGTGAAAATTATGAGGAAAGAAGGAGAGAAAGA
>NZ_DFMZ01000036.1:0-5484 GCF_002375825.1 Aneurinibacillus sp. UBA3580 | reverse complement strand
TCATTGTCTCGTTCTCTTCTCTCTTTTCCTTCATACCACAAAAGTCAGCCTCTCTTCCATGATTTTCATGTCGGGGTTGCGGCTGAAAAACCATGCTCGTTTTCTGTGAAAATCGTGAGAAAAGAAGGAGAGGGAAGGATAAGAAGATCCAGGGGAGAAAAAGGCTTCCGCTTTTTTCTATTACTTTACCAGAAAAAAATTATGTAAACTATGAAGAAAGTGGGATTTTTTCTTTTGAGTAGTGGAAAAGCTTGTAAGACTCAGTTTTCTGAATCTAATTAAAATTATTGTCTGTGTATGATACATCACGAGATGCGCATACCATAAGTAGTTAATCATTTTCGGAAAAGGGGAATGAGCATGAAGCGAAAACTTGTTGCTACAATAACGACGGCGACGCTTACGATGTCTGCGCTGTCCGTTCCGTTTCTTACGCTGAGTTCACACGTGGTCTACGCGGCGGAAGCGGTAAAGGAAACACGGGCACCCGAGTACAAAACGCGCGCGGATATTCCTGCACAGTATAAGTGGAAGCTCGAAGATATTTATGCGGATAAAGCAGTCTGGGAAGCCGATTTGAAAAAGCTCGAGCAAATGGCGAATGCATTCCCGCGGTATCAGGGTAAAGTAGGACGGTCGGCGGACGAGTTATTGAAAGCGCTTAACGACCTGAGTAACTTGATGCGCCTGCGTGACAAAGTGTATGTGTATGCCTCAATGGGGTTTGACGTCAACTCGTCCAATTCGTCGTTGAAAGAGCTGCTGGACAAGGCTGAGAAGGCAAGCGCGTTGACGGCCGAGAAGACGTCCTGGTTTACGCCTGAAGTGCTGTCCATCCCCCGGGATAAGATGAAAACATACCTGGAAGATAAAGAGCTGGCCGTCTACAAAACGTTCCTCGAAGACCTGGAGCGTACGAAACCGCACACGCTGACCAAAGAAATGGAAGAGCTGCTCGCCCGGCTTTCCCCGCTTGGACAAAACCCGGAAAGCGTCTATTCGCTGTTGAGCAAAGATATAAAGTTCCCGAAAATTAAAGACGAGAAAGGCAAGGAGGTGCAACTGACGCGTGCCAATTTCATCTCCTATATGGAGAACAAAAACCGCGACGTGCGCAAAGCCGCATTTAGAGCGTACTATCAAACGCTTGCAGGCTATCAAGACACCTTCGCCCAGACGCTCGCCGGCAAAGTAAAAGCGAACAATGCATATGCAAAAGCGCGCAAATATCCAAGCGCGCTCGAAGCCAGCCTGGCCTCGAACAATGTGCCAACGAAAGTATACGATGAGTTGATTAAAAGCGTTAACAAAGCGCTGCCGCTGCTGCACCGGTACATGGAACTGAAGAAGAAGATGCTCGGCGTAAGGGATGTGCATATGTACGACATGTACACGCCGATGGTGGAAGCCAATCAGACATACATTCCATACGAAGAGGCACAGAAACGCGTACTGGAAGGACTTGCGCCAATGGGTGATGAGTATGGGAAGGCGCTTGCTCATTCGTTTAAAGACGGCTGGATCGACGTGTATTCGACCGACGATAAGCGCTCGGGGGCGTACCAGTCCGGGGCATACGATACGCATCCGTATGTGTTGCTGAATTACCAGGGCACGAATGACGACATATTTACGATTGCCCATGAACTCGGACACGCCATGCACACATATTACACAAACAAAAAGCAGCCGTATATCACGTCCAACTATCCGATTTTCACCGCGGAAGTAGCTTCTACGCTAAACGAAGCGTTGCTGTTTGATAGCCTGTACACCAAAGCGAAGACAAAGCAGGAGAAAATGTACCTGCTCAATCAGCGCCTGGAAAATTTCCGTACGACCTTGTTCCGCCAGACGCAGTTCGCTGAATTCGAGAAGCTTATTCATGAAAAAGAGCAGGCAGGTGAGTCGCTCAACGCGGAAGCGCTCAAGAAAATGTACTTCAATATTAATAAGAAGTACTACGGCCCCGCGGTGGCGGATGACCAGGAAATCGCCATGGAATGGGCACGCATTCCACATTTCTATTACAACTTCTATGTGTACCAGTATGCAACGAGTTTCGCCGCCTCGGCCGCTCTGGCCGAGCAGGTGAAGAAGGAAGGCAGGCCGGCTGTGGATCGCATTCGTGAGAAGCTCCTCTCCGCAGGCAACTCCGCGGCGCCGATGGATGTGCTGAAAGCGGCCGGGGTGGATGTATCAACTTCGAAGCCGGTGGATGACGCGATGAAAGTGTTTGAAGAAACATTGAACGAGATGGAGAAGCTAGTGAACCAGAAATAAAATGGGTAGGTGCGTGCATAAGGCCCCTTTTTCGCAGCGCGATAGAGGGGCTGTTTTGCCGCTTCTTTTTTTTGTTAGATTTGCCCTATAATAGAATAGGACAGAACAGAAAGGATGAAAGACGTGAAAAACATTGCAGCCATTCTCGTGGTGCTTGCGCTGGTCGGCGGGGTGCTGTACGGGACGCTGGGCAAAGACAAAGAAACGGAGCAGGCTCAGACAACTCCTGCACCGACGAAGGCAAGCCAGCAGGCGGCGCCTGTGAAAACGGGCAATCAGCCATCCACTGCAGCTCCTGCGAAGCCGAAAGCCCCATCGTCAACTAAGGCCGCATCGGAGAAGAAAATCGGGGTGCGGGAGGGCAATCTGGCACCGGATTTTACACTTGACACATTGGACGGAAAGACAATGCGCCTGTCCGCTCTGCGGGGCAAGACGGTCATCGTGAACCTGTGGGCGACCTGGTGTCCGCCGTGCCGCGCCGAAATTCCTGACATGGTTGCGTTCTATGAAGAAGCGCGTAAGAACAACGTGGAAATTCTGGCGGTCAACCTGACGGAGACGGAAAGCAGCGTTCCGAATGTAAGGCGGTTTGCCGAGGGGATGAAGATGCAGTTTCCGATTCTTTTGGATAAAAAGTCAAAAGTGGCGGACATGTATGAGGCGACTGTCATTCCGACGAGTTTCATTATTGATGAGGACGGTGTCATTCGCAAAGTAGTGACTGGTCCGATGAATCAAAAAACGATGCGGGAACTGATTGGGAAAGCGAAGTGAGCCGATGCGCAAGGGTCGGCTCTTTTTGCTGTCTGATTCCCTGTGGCCTATGGCTTCTTAAGGTTGGTAACTAACAAAATGATAGTACGAAGCAGAAAAAACTGTTATGCTTAAAAGAAAAAAGAGAAAAAGGAGAAGAGGGGATGGTCGAAGTATGGGGGTTCTATCTATTGCTGCTGTGTACCAGTATGCTGTGGGCCGGCAATTTTGTCGCCGGCAAATTTCTTGTCGGGCATGCATCGCCAATGATGCTTACTGATATGCGCTGGGTCGTGGCGATTGTCTGCCTGATTCCGATTGTGTGGTGGAAAGAGAAAAGAATCGTTCCGCCGCGCCAGGCGATATGGCCGCTATTTTTTATGGGGCTGACCGGCGTGATGCTGTTTAATTGGTTTATGTTCCTGGCTTTGGAGCGCACCTCAGCCGATAACGTCGGCCTGCTGTCGGCGCTGAATCCGGTGGCGATTGCCATCGTTTCGTTTTTTCTGCTGCGGGAGCGTATGACAGGCCGCCAGCTAATCGGCATGACGGTTTCTTTTCTCGGCGTTGTCGTCGTTATCTCGCACGGGGATGTAGGACGCTTGCTTAGACTGCATTTGAATACGGGCGATTTGTATATGCTGTGCGCGGTGGCGAGCTGGGGCTTTTATTCCGTGGCCGGCCGGAAGGCGATGAAGTATGTGTCCCCGTATATGTCTACGCTATGGGCCGGGATTTTCGGCGTGCTGTCGCTGATGCCGTTTACCGTCTCGTCGATGGAGATTGTGGCGCCGGACCCGGCGTTTTGGCTTGCGACCGTCTATGTTAGTGTAGGAGCAACGGTGCTTGCCATGCTGTTCTGGAATATTGGCGTACAGCGGGTCGGAGGGACGAAATCCGGCGTTTTCTTGAACTTCAATCCAATCTTTACCGCCTTGCTTTCGTTCTGGTTGCTTGGAGAAAGAATGAATGTGGTGCAATTCGCGGGGACAGCATTAGTCATCAGCGGTGTGTATTTGTTTACCGCGCTGCCACGCCGGGCGAATCGGATCGGCTCTTTGGAAGCAAAGGTGTAAGAATGAGCGCAGCTGTAAAGCTGCGCTAGACTCTTAAAAAATAATTAAAGGAGAAAACATATGAATGCCATTCCTTCCCGTATTTCCAATCAGCAACAAGCAGCGGATAATCCATTCGTAAAATTGAAGAAAAGATATGTTTATCCAATCGGTGGTTCACACTTATTGAATGACATGATGACAGTAGGGATTATCCCTGCATTATTACCTTTATACAAACAAATATTTAATTTGAACTACACACAAACAGGACTCATCGTCTTAGTTTCTTATCTGACATCATCGGTAATGCAGCCTTTGTTTGGGTATTTGACTGACAAGAAACCGAAGCCATGGGCGTTGCCTTTAGGCGTACTTTTAACTGGATTGGGATTATCTATTACCGGTTATGTTACCAATTACTTTCTTCTACTTTTAGCAGTTGCTATTTCCGGATTGGGTTCCGGATTATTCCATCCTGAGTCTAATCGGGCTGTATTTTTAGCTTCGAATGATGAAAGAGGAAAGGCTCAGGCGATATATCAAGTGGGAGGAAACTTTGGTCAATCTTTAGGAGCATTAATTATACCGTTGTTCCTTTTATCGTCCGGATTAAAAGGAATGTGGGTGTTTCTTGTATGCGGGATTTTATCTTTTGTGATGACCGTATGGATGCTTCCCTGGTATAAGGATCAATTGAGCAATAGTGTGAAACTAAAAAAGAAAATGCAAGGTAAAAGTTACCCGATTGGCATGCTGCTGCTCCTTATCGTTGTTATATTACGCTCATGGGTACAGATCGGTGTCGCAGGGTTTTTGCCTTTTTATGGTCAAGAAAAAGGAATCTCTTTGCATCAAGTGGAAGTTTATGTTTTTCTCTTTCTTGGTGCAGGTGCGTTAGGAACATACATCGGCGGGCAAATTTCAGATCGGTTTTCAAGAAAAGCGATTTTGCTATGGTCTTTGATCGTTTCTATTCCATTTTCAATCATTACACCGATGGCAGACGGGATATTGCTGCCCATTGTCTTATTTGTTTTTGGTTTTACTATACTCTCTTCGTTCGCAGTAGGGGTAGTATACGCACAAATGTTAATGCCAAACAAAATTTCGATGGTATCCGGCTTAATGATCGGGTTTGGTGTGGGGGCCGGAGGAATCGGAGCCACATTTATGGGAGCGATTTCTGACCATTACGGTGTAGATGTAGTCATGCATCTGTTTACGATCTTCATTGTATTGGCTGTATTTGCAACAACCTTGATTCCGAATGATAGAAAATTATAAAGGAGAGAGCGGGAGGGGCGCGCTTTTTTCTGTGAAAATCGTGAAGAAAGAAGGAGAAGAGGGAGGAACAAAGATCTAATGTAGAAAAAGGCGTTCGCCTTTT
>NZ_DFMZ01000035.1:3932-34048 GCF_002375825.1 Aneurinibacillus sp. UBA3580 | reverse complement strand
CCGGCCAGATGCTGAATGGCGCCGGAAATGCCGGCCGCAATGTACAGGTCAGGTGTTACCACTTTACCGGTCTGGCCGATTTGCAGCGAGTAATCGCAGTATTCGGCATCGCACGCGCCACGGGATGCGCCAACCGCGCCGCCCAGCACCTCAGCCAGCTCTTGCAGCGGCTTAAATCCTTCTGCGGATTTCACGCCGCGTCCGCCGGATACGACGACTTTCGCTTCGGACAGGTCCACGCCGCCTGCTGTTTTGCGTACCACCTCTTTTACGATGGTGCGCAGGTCTTTGATTTCGACATTGAAGTCGACCTGTTCTGCGGTGCCGCCTGTTTCTTCCGCCGCAATATTGTTCGGACGCACGGTCGCGAATACCGTTCCGTCCGTCACTTTTTTCTTCTCAAAAGCTTTCCCCGCATAAATCGGACGCGTAAACACGACGTCTCCGCCTTCTACCTGTACATCGATCACATCGGATACGAGGCCAAGGCCAAGGCGGGCGGCCACGCGCGGAGCAAGGTCTTTGCCTACCGCCGTATGCGGCATCAGAATCGCTTCCGGCTGCACATCCTCAATCACCTGGCGCAGCGCCTGGAAATAGGCGTCTGTTGTATACGTGTCCAGCTCTTTGTGCGCAACCGCATACACTTTGCTTGCACCGTATTTCCCCAGATCCGCCACATAGTTCGCCGCATCGCTGCCGAACGCAACCGCAATGATCTCGCCGCCTTCCGCGATGCGCTGTGCCGCCGTCAGCGCCTCGAACGATACGTTACGCAAACTTCCGTCTCTCGCTTCTGCCACTACAAGTACTTTTTTGCTCATCTCACTCGTCCTCCTTAGCCCTTAAATGACTTTCGCTTCGTTGCGAAGAAGTTGTACTAATTCTTTGACCTGGTCTTGAATATCGCCGCTCAGGATGCGGCCCGCTTCTTTTTTCGGCGGCAGGAACGTTTCAACCACCGTGGTTTTTGCGGCGATGTCCCCGTCGATATTCAAATCGTCTATCGTCAGACGCTCCATCGGCTTTTTCTTCGCTTTCATGATGCCCGGCAGAGAAGGATAGCGCGGCTCGTTCAGCCCCTGCTGTGCCGTAACCAGTACCGGCAGGGAGACTTCAATGACTTCTACGTCCCCTTCGACGTCGCGCTCAATGGTGGCCTTGCCGCCATCCACATCCAGCTTTGTAATGGTCGTTACCTGAGCAATGTTCAGCTCTTCCGCCAGGCGCGGTCCGACCTGGCCGGAACCGTTGTCAACCGCCATGTTTCCGCCAAGGATGATATCATACTCACGGTCTTTGATGACGGCAGCCAGGATTTTCGCTACGCTGTATTCATCCGCCTCGATATCTTCGCTATCTACGATAACGGCCTTGTCCGCGCCCATCGCAAGCGCGGTGCGCAGAGCGCTCTCTGCGCGTTCCGGACCTACCGTAATCACCGTTACTTCCCCGCCGTGCTCATCGCGCAGCTTAATCGCTTCTTCGACCGCGTATTCATCGTACGGATTGATGATGAACTCTACGCCGTCTTCGCTGATTTTACCGTTTTCAAGCACGATCTTTTCTTCTGTGTCAAACGTTTGCTTTAAACATACAAGAATGTTCATGCTAAAAATTCTCCCTTATATCGTTATTAAATATAAAATCTATTCGGATCTATTTTGACCCTCAATAATTCCAATTCCTCTTCGGTAGGGATTGGGGTTTCATGTACGTCCTCAGCAATTTTCAAATCCCATGAAACCAGTTCCTTGATTTCCTCAATCGTTACACCTGGATGATACGAAGCCAGATACATTTCTTTACTATGATCGTCAAACTTATATACTCCTTTATTAGTAACGACACATGAAGGTCCCGTATTCTCAGGAAATCCTGCTTTTTCTCTCTCCCCCGGGCCAGTCAAGTATCCCGGCGAGGTATTATAATCGACTCGTTCAACGAATCGTCCGGGCCGGGTCTGATCCAATATTATGATTGTTCGTTGTGCAAATGTTGCTATATCATTAGCTCCTCCACTTCCCATCAATCGAACCCTGGGGTTTTTATAGGATCCAATAACTGTAGAGTTGAGATTTCCAAAACGGTCAATCTGTGCCCCTCCAAGAAAACCTACGTTAATTTCCCCGCGAACAAGCATGGCTGTTACTTCCGGCAGTCCCGTAGCCATATCAGAATTTGCACTCAAAGTGAGATCATCCACAGCCCGTGGCAATGAGAACGGAGGCGTTGATCTAACATTTCCCGTTTCTGTTATAAACACAAGTTCAGGAGCATGAGTACATTGAGCCAAATAGGTTGCAACTAATGGTAACCCGTATCCGGCAAAAACAATTTCTTTATTATGAAGTTGCCGTGAAGCAATTACACACATTAGTTCATTCAATGAAAATGCTTGCTTGGTTTTTGTTGTCATGATATTACCTCCAACCATAATTAACCGAGGGACTAAGAATCGGATCTTTTAATCGCAACTTCTCCAGCTGACTATATCCGAATCGATTGACATAATGCTCAAGATATGCCTTCCGATCTTTCACTCCATACACCCATTCTTCCAGATACGATTCATGGGTTTCTAACTTCCTGGATGCTTCCCCGGAAATGTTCAAACGGTAATCCCAATCTGCTTCATAATAACCCGGCATATGTGCAGGATGAGCCCCCCAGGGTTCATGGACAACTGCTGCCACCTTGATACCTGGAATCATTGTTCTATTAGGATCGCTGCGGATCAGATCCGATGAAACCAATTCTTCACAGGTAATAATTACTTTTTTCGCAGCCATACCAGCCAGATGATCGAACGATAAAACCCCCCATCGATGGGAATTTCCATGGAGATCGGACCGTTGCACGTGCAGAATTGCAACATCCGGTTGAATACCCGGGACTACGGGAATTTGCTTATTGTCCTCATTCGAAAAAGGATCGGTTGTAAAGCGTACGATAGAATTGTTTTCAATCATATCAGATCCCACCATGCCCTTAAGCGGAACAAAGGGAAGGTTATAATATCCACCCAATAACATGGATATAATGGCCATATTATTAAAATCATAAATCTCCAGCTTTTGAGGAATCCCTTCCTGCCACGCTCTACGTATCGCATGGCTTCCTTTCGTGGCATCGTTTCCAATCCAGCTGATGTAAGCTTCATTTACACAACCTGCTGCCACCAGGTGATCTCCTACTTCACAGCTTGCCCCCGCAATCAGTTTAAGATTGCGTTTATTTTGCCTTATAATCTCATGCGCAGCAGCGTATGGAACGCTTCCCTGCCAGCCGCCGAGATAGATCATGTCACCATCATTTACATATTTTTTGATAGCGTCTTCCATCGAATAGATTTTACTCATCCTTACACCCCTTTCACTTTCTTCAATCATATGGGGAAACAGCTCTTCATTAACTCCCGGCTCTTCCAAAAACCTGGGTATACCGTTAATTTCCTGCTGAGCGAGTTTCCCCTATCTAATTGAAGTTTCCCTAAAAAGATAAATTTAAATATTTTCGTATATTTCCTCGCCAGGTCAAATAATTAATAATATTGTAATTATTTCACAACATTATTTTATTAAATTTAATTATATGGTTCTGAAAATTTAACAACCCAAAAGACGTGCAATAAACATCCTTTGAATCTCTGAGGTACCTTCCACAATTTCCAGCAGCTTGGCATCCCCTAGCATTTTGGAGATACGGTGTTCTTTTGATAATCCTATTCCCCCATGAATTTGGATTGCCTTATGAACAACGGACATGGCAGTCTCTGTAGCAAATAATTTTGCCATTGAGCTTTCTTTCCGGAAATCTTGTTTCATATCCGCAAGTTTTGCAGCTCTGTATACCATAAGTCTTGCAGCATCAATTTGGGTTGCCATATCGGCCAGCTTAAAGGAAATGCCTTGATACTTGGAAATAGGTTGACCAAAAGCTTCTCTGGCTTTGGCATATTCCAGAGCTGCTTCATATGCTCCCTGAGCAACACCCAAAGCACATGCCGCTATACTAATTCGCCCATACGTGATGGAAGTAAGCAATTGCCTTACTCCTGAACCCTCTTCTCCAAGCAGACAATCATCCGGAAGAAATACATCTTCAAAAACAAGTTCACGGCTATCTGCTGCCTGCCAACCAATCGTTTCAATTTTTGGTCCCACTGTATAGCCAGCCGTATTTCGAGGAACAATAAAACTGCTTGTTAGCGTTTTGCCATCTCTTTTTCCAGTTACCGCAGCAATGACAGCAACTCCGTTAAGTTCATTTCCCGCATTTGTAATAAACAGCTTGCTGCCGTTGATGACCCAGCCCCCGTCAACTTTCTCTGCTTTTGTATTCATAGCGGCTGCATCCGAGCCACCGTTTGCCTCGGTTAAGCCAATTGATCCGATAAACCCTCCCGTAATCATTGGGGTTAACCATTTCTGCTTTTGTTCTTCTGTACCAAACAGGTTGATTAAAGTGGCTGGTGAACTATTTGCCATGACAATAGCTGAAACGGAAGCATCGACCCGTGATATCTCCTCAAGTGCCAAAGCAAAAGAAACCATCCCTTCTCCCATTCCACCATATTCCTCCGGATAAGGAATCCCAAAAACTCCAATTTCAGCCAATCCCTTGATCATCTCTGTAGGAAATTTACTGCTATGAACGTATTTATCAATCTCAGGCGAAATTTTTTCCTCTACATAATCTCGTACTACACTTTGGAGCATTTTTTGCTCCTGGGTTAATTCTAATAACATAACAAATCTCCCTCCACAAATGGGTTAAAATGTAAAATTATTTGTATTTAATTAAAGGAAAAGTTATCTTTAGCTAATTGTCTTCAATTAGCCGATTGGCTATCTAAAGCACGCACGGACAATGTTTCAGTAGAAATTTCAGATTACCCCTTTTTCCTGTAATTCCGCTATTTCCGAAGAAGTCAGGCCTATTCTTGATAAGATCTCTACATTATGCTGCCCGAGTTCAGGAGGTAACGTATTATATTCCGCCGGGGTTTTGCTTAACTTAAACGGTGAACCCAGTTCAATAATCCGGCCGCCGTCCTTCCCTGTTCTCTCAAACAATAAATTCCGTTCCTTTACCCAATCGCTATTAACTACATCTTCAATAGACAGCACAGGAGCGCCAGGTATATCCATTTGTATCATTTCCTGGATAGCCGTATCTCTGTCCCGCTGTTTAAAGAAATTTGAAATCTCTGATTTCATTTCTTCTTGTCTTTCAGGATCAAATTGAATATCGATAAAGTCGGGACGATCGATATACTGGCAGAATGAATGCCAGAATTTCTCTTCCAACGGTCCGATGGATACATACTTTCCGTCTCTTGTTTGATACACGTTATAGCTCGCCCATGCCCCTGTGAACCAGGTGCTGGAAGGATTGAACTTTTCCCCTTGATCAAGATATTCTGCTAATGCTGGCAATAAAAGGGAAATCAATCCATCGGCTATTGAGACATCAACAAATTGTCCAACACCCTTGCGTTCCCGGCCTATGATCGCCAACAAGATGGAAATCGTAGCGGGCAAATAACCTCCCGCTATATCCCCTAGCAATGAACCCGGCATACTAATTGTTCCCTCAGGAGTTACATTCATGCCCAAAAAACCTGAATAGCTTGCATAATTAATATCATGGGCCGCCAAATCCTTTAGAGGGCCGGTTTGACCAAAACCGCTCAAAGAGCAGTAGATAATACGCTCATTAATATCGGAAATGTCTTTGTATCCCAAACCGAGACGATCCATTACTCCTGGCCGAAACCCTTCGATAATAACATCTGATTGTTTAGCCAGCTTTTTGAAAATCTCCTTTCCCTCCGGAGATTTAAGGTTAAGCGTAATACTTTTTTTATTACGGTTCAGCATCTCAAACAATCGACCGGAACCGTCAACCAGCGGTTCAAGTTTTCGTCCTGTTTCTCCGATACCAGGCCGTTCAATCTTAATTACTTCTGCTCCATAATCAGCAAGAAGCATACTCGCAAATGGCCCGGGGACAAGCCCCGTCAAATCAAGTATGGTAATCCCCTCTAAAATTTTCACAATCTATACCCCCTCCCATAAAATAAACGTTTTCTGTTTATTCAGTTAAAGGTAAATTCCCTCGTTTTCAATAGAGTCCGTTGTCTGCTTCAGACATCGCACTACATCCGGTCCTTGTAGACGGTCTTTACCTGGGTATAAAATTCAATGGCAGTTTTGCCCTGCTCACGGGAGCCCGTGCTGGAATTCTTGCAACCGCCGAACGGCACCTGAGGCTCTGCGCCCGCTGTTTCCGAATTTACGTGCACAATACCCGCTTCAATGTCTGCAATGAACCGCTCCGCTAGCGTAAGGTTGTTCGTACAAATAGCCGCACTTAAGCCAAATTCTGTATCATTGGCAATCTCTATCGCTTCCTCGTAATCCTTGGCCTTAAAGAGTGCTATGACAGGTCCGAAAATTTCTTCGCGCGCAATGCGGGCATCACGGGATACATTCTCAAAAATAGTGGGTTGTACATAGAAACCCTTTGCAAGATCCTCGTCTGCCGGAATTTCACCTCCGTACAGGAGCGTCGCTTCTGCCTTTCCGGCTTCAATCATTGCCAGCACACCATCCCGCTGTTCTTTGGATACGGCCGGACCCATATATGTGTCGTGATCAAGAGGGTTGCCCACTTTCAACTCTTTCGTGCGTTCGACGAGTCGGTCGCGGAATAGTTCGTAAATACCTTCTTCAACAATGACACGGCTCGTTGCAGTACACTTCTGGCCAGTAGATCTGAATGCGCCACTAACGGCTATTTCAACCGCTTTATTCACGTCCGCATCAGACAAAACGATGAGTGGATTTTTCCCGCCCATTTCTAACTGAACTTTTTTACCCCTGGCCGTTGCCTGGTTTTGAATTTGGAGTCCGACTTGATTGGAGCCAGTAAACGAAATCGCTTTAATACCTGGATTCTCAACCAATTCCGCACCGACTACAGAGCCTCTGCCGAATACACAGTTGAGGACACCTGCCGGCAACTCCGCTTTATCAAAAGCATTCATTATATGGTATACACATTTTGGCGTAATGTCGGACGGTTTAATCACCACAGTATTTCCATAAATGAGTGCTGGAGCTATCTTCCACATTGGAATCGCAATCGGGAAATTCCATGGAGTGATCAATCCGATTGGACCTACCGGTACACGCGTTGTATACAAGAATGTCTCTGCATTCACAGACGGAATGACTTGCCCCAAAGGCTGACGTGCTTCCGCCGCGTAATATTCAAGAATGCTAATCGCACGCTGTGTTTCTCCGATACCTTCTGCTAGTGTCTTTCCTTCTTCCAGCGTAAGGTCGCGGCCCACTTCCTGCAGATTCGCTTTTAAAATCTCAGCCGCTTTTTGCAAGTATGCGGCACGCTGCTGAAATGAAAGTCTCTTCCAGGACGAAAATGCTTTCTTTGCCGCTGCAATCGCTTCCTGTGCATCTTCTGCCGTACTTAATGGGAATTCTCCCAAATTCTCTTGATTATGCGGACTGAAATTTACTTTATACTCTCCTGAAACCGGTTCTTTCCATTGTCCATCAATATAATTTAAATAACGCATTATTTTTCCTCCTGTCATCTATATATAACTCCTACCACTTCATCCTTTTAACTTCTTCCGAAAGGGCACACGTTAGAACATGTTGGGGCGCGTATACCCCAGCAAACCACTTAAACATTCAAACAAATAATAATCTCCCCAAATGAGTTCACTGTCTACCGCAACACCCAATTTTTTGTTAAAACATCCCCCTAATAACATGCCTGGCCGTCTTCTGTCTTCCTCAGACGTTGGAGTTAAATAATTCGAAATTAATTGATGAACTGACTTAAGCGCAATAGAGCGATAAGTCTTGCTGCGATCCTCATCTTCTACAAGATGACTTAACTTCAACAACGCAGAAGCAGCAATTGCTGTAGCGGATGTGTCACGATTCGTATCCGGTATTGCAGGATCATCGAAATCCCAAAAAGCTACACCGTCATCCGGGAGATGATGAACCCACCAATCCGATACTAAAATAGCAGTATCCAACAACTTCTTTTCACGGGAAGCCCATTGATACGCTGCAGTGTAATGAATCATTGCCCAGGCCTGCGCGCGTGCCCATGTACTTTCATCACTATACCCTTTATGTGTGTAACGTTTAAGCAAGTTGCCTGATTGATCAAACGTAGCGGATTGACAAACCGATCCGTCACTTCGCACACATAACTCTACGTGCTGCAATGCATGATTTATAGCGATTTCCGCCAATGAACTATCACCTGTTTCCCGAGAGGCCCAGAGTAACAAGGGTGATGCACTTACACCGTCAATATTCGTTTCCGTATTGCCAACACTACTTGCTTCTTCTGCCTCATCACCGAGAGGGATAAGCCGTGCCTTTGGGTTATACTGGGAAACAATCGATCTAGCTGCACTTATGGCTATATCCTTCGCCATTTGGTCTCCGACCAGAATGCTCCCAAGAGCCGCACCGTAATAAAAAAGATACCCACGGAAAACCGTTTTCGATTCAATTCGTTTTTTCAATAGTTCAGTCCATTTTTGAGCCCAATTGTGATAAAGAGCATCTTTTGTTGCGGCAGCGGCCAGCCAATTCATACCATTCCAATAGCCTCCTGTCCAGTCACCATATGGGCTATAAACCCATTCGCCTGTTTTGCTATCAGCATAATGGGGAAATTGATTGCCGGCGCCATTCGCTGTTGCTTTGATCCCTTCAAGAATTTGATTATACGCTTCTTCAATTAGCGTTTTTTCCATCAGACCAACTCCTTTCCAAGGATTGTATTTCACTAAAAATAGCTATTAAAAACTTTATTTATTCCTGATTTCCTTTCACTCCATAAATCCAAGCGGGCTCTCCCCGGAGAATGATTTTTTATAAATTTGTTCGACATCATTTTTCGTTACTCGTCTTGGATTTATAGCGACATTCCCGCTTTTGAATGTATCCTCAATCATCTGGGGAATCAGCTCTTCATTAACTCCCAGTTCTTTGAAAGATTTTGGAATACCAAGCTGATGATTTAATTTTATTACTTCCTCTACTCCAGCCCGTGCGGCAGCTATCTCATTTTCCTGTTTTTGGACCCCTAATGCATCGGCAACCATTGCATACCCCTGTGGATTACCTATTGAATTAAAGGACATAACATAAGGTAATAAAACGGCATTAGCAACACCATGCGGAACGCCAGCCAGACCGCTGATAGGATGCGACATGGCATGAACCAAGCCCAGGCGGGATATGGTAAAGGCGACGCCTGCCAGTGTGCTAGCATATAACATCTGGCTAAGATCTGTAATGTTTCCATTCGCTGTTGCAGGTCGTAAAGATTTTCCTATGAGACGAATAGCTTCCAAAGCACACGAATCCGCATACCAATTTTGAATATTGTTGGTTAAAGCTTCAATGGCGTGGGTTAAAGCATCCATACCGGTGGAAGCAACCAACTTAGGCGGAAGACTGAGAAGTAAGCTCGGATCCAAAATGGCTACTTTAGGAATTAAGTATGATGAAACAATAGGCATTTTAAAATGATTTTCATCTGTGACTACCGTTACATTGGTTACTTCAGATCCCGTACCACATGTTGTCGGTATAGTAATTAACGGTGGAAGTTGATTTTTAACATTACCTACTCCAGCCATGTTCGTAATTGGTTCTTGATTTGTAACTAACATCCCGGCTGCCTTGGCGGTATCAATGGAACTTCCGCCTCCCACTGCTAAAATACCATCACACTTCTCCGAAATATAAAAATTCTTTGCATTTTCTACACATTCTATATTAGGATCTGGTAGAACTCCGTCATATAACGCAATTTCTATATTGTTTTCAGCAATACTTTTTGTGATTCCCTCTAGCAATCCGGAATCGATAACTCCTTTGTCAGAAACAACCATTACCTTCTTGCACTTTAGTGAACTAAATTCACTACCAACCCGCGTGCTACTATCAATTCCAAATTCAATTCTTACTGGTAAAAAAATTGATGACAATATATTCACTCCTTTTTGGATAGTTCACAATGTAAATGTGCCAAGATTATGTTTAATGCGGATATTTGACTGTTTATATTTTTATGATAATTCTATATCCTTTGTTTCCCGCATCAAAGCAAGCGAAATAAGAGAAATGACACCTGCAAGAATAATATAAATAGCGATAGGGATCCAGGAATCATTGAAAGCGTTAAGCAATGCGAGTGCGATCATCGGCGCTGTACCACCGAACACGGCAGCACCTATCTGATTCCCCACAGAAATGCCAGTCATACGTACATTTGTGCTAAAGATTTCCGAGAACATCGTTCCCATCACAGCCTCAATCGGTGCCCAAATAATTCCTATCGCGATAATGGTCGCTATCGTTAACCATACGGCAGACTTTAGGGATAACAGATAAAAATACGGGAAGGCAAACAGTATCATGCCAACAGTTCCGCCGATATATAAAGGCTTTCTGCCGATTTTATCAGACAGTTTCCCCATACAAGGGATCATGATTACTGTTACTAAATTAGCAATTGCCACTGCATTAAGTACAGTAACCGTATCATACCCAAGGTATTGGGTTGAGTAAGCGATTACAAAGGTTGCAAAAATATAGTATGGTCCCGTTTCTATAAATTTAGCCCCTACAGTTAATAACACAGCCTTCCAGTGATAACGGAAAGTTGCGACAAGCGGCACCCTGGCGATGTTGCCACTCTCTTTTGCTTCTTTGAAAGTTGGCGTTTCATCAATACCGTTACGAATCCAAAGACCCAGAAAAATAAGCACAGCACTCAGGAGAAACGGTAAACGCCAGCCCCATGCGAGAAATTGATCTTCCGGCAAAGCACTCGTCAGTGAGATAGCCAGTGTTCCGAGCAGCATTCCGATGGGTACGCCCAGTTGCGGAATACTTCCAAAAAACCCGCGGTTCTCTTTTTTTGCATATTCTACCGCCAATAGCACAGAACCGCCCCACTCCCCACCGATGCCAAGGCCCTGGCATAAACGCAGCACGACCAGTAAAATAGGTGCCCATATCCCGATAGCGTTATAATCAGGTAATAAACCAATCAAAAAGGTAGCCCCGCCCATTAGCGATAAAGTTAATATAAGCGTTTTCTTTCTCCCGATCTTATCGCCAATATGACTAAAAACAATTCCACCTAGCGGGCGAATGAAAAATGAAAGCCCAAACGATAGATAAGAAAGCAACAACCCAACTACCGGATCATGACTCGGAAAAAACAGTTTATTAAACACCAGCGAAGCCAATGACCCATAAAGAAAAAAATCAAACCACTCAATTGAGCTTCCGACCATACTTGCTAATAATGCTTTATTTGCCTGTTTTTTGGAAACTTCTCTAGAAACTTCCGTTTGATCTACCGTTTGAACTTGAGTCATAGTACTCCTCCCTCTTTAAAAACTAAAAAAGAAGTATATAAGTCATATTGTGCTAAAATATTTTTAATTTCTTCAGTCGAAGTGTGGTATACTTGTTCAGAGGTCGCATCCTTTCATATGGGGAGTTTGGTCGCTTGCCATTGTAAGGAAAAGGCGCCTCTTTTTTTTATTAAATTAGCATGTGTTAATTCATTGATTCTCCCACCTCATTCTTAATGTCATATCCTAAGTTGCTTGATACCCTGGAAGTAGTTTCAAGCAGATGTTTAAGCAACTCTTTTTCTTTGGACATAATTCGAATTGTAGGTGCACAAATACTGATAGCCGCCCTGATTACCCCGTTTTTAGCAAAAACAGGAGCAGATATACATGAAATTCCACTTTCAAAGGTTTCATAAGATAGATAGTAGCCAGTCTTCCGAATTTGAGCTAACTCCAGCCGGAGCATATCAGGATCAACGGTTGTGTGCGAAGTGTATGGTTCCAGTTTTGTCGTTGAAAGATATTGTTCAACTTTAGCTTCATCACTGAAGGCCAATAAGACCTTCCCAAGTGCCGTCGAATATGGCGGTGATGTTAATGATAAGTGAAATTGTAATCGTAAGGATGAATCATTCGCAACAACTCGATCCAGCAGAACTACAACATCGCCATCTAGCACACCAAAGTGCACTAATTCATCTGTGACTTTAGCTAATTCTACAAGCGAAGGATGGGTAACTTTACGAATATCCAAACGTTTTTCGAATGCATTTCCTAATTCAAGACAGGCTAAACCCAATTGATATTTTCCTGTATCGGGATCCTGAACAATAAATCTTTTTTCCTTTAAGTTTTCTAATATTTTTAGCAAATAGCTTTTTCTAATACCTAAAGATTCGGATATTTCAGCTAAAGTAAATTCGCTTTTACCTTTAAAAGCTAGTAGAATGTCTAAAGCATGAGCGACGTTCCCATAAGAAGTTGAAGATTTTTTGGGGGGTTCCGCTTGTTTTTTAGCCTCCACTCGTTTTTCACCTCCCTTCATTAATAATTTTGAAAACTTCAAATTTCCTCCTTTTGTTTAATCCTGCATATTTAGTGAATGCGGTTCACTAAATATATTATATTATTAATACTATGACTTTTTCAATATTTTTTTGTGCAGGCGTTGCTCCAGCAAAGCTATCATAGACTTTTGAAGAGCTTTTTACCCCACTTCATTCATGATTTCGAAAAATTTAAATGTCTCCTTATTTCTTCAACCCCGTACTTTTTAGTGAATTTTATTCACTAAAAAGCATTATATTATCAATAGTATGACTTTTCAATGCTTTTCTGTGAAAATCATGAGGAAAGAAGGAAGGGGAAGAGGAAATGGGATCCAGGGAAGAAAAAGACATTCGCCTTTTTCCCCATTGAAATCATTCCCTCGTTCTCTTCTCTCTTTTCCTTCGTACCGCAAAAGTCAGCCGCCCTTCCCATCATTTTCATGTCGGAGCTGCGGCTGAAAAGCCATGGTCGTGAAAGACGGTTCGTACCTTCTGCCTGCTGCGTATAGTCTTTATTGAATCACACCATGACCCTTAATTTTTATGATCGGCGTTACCGTAACGGTCGCCCGTGAAAATTCGTCCGGCCAGCGATTATCAACCTTTTTCCACTGCTGATATTGATACGCACGCGCATACCACCCAAATCCAAACGGATCAAGATGCTGCTTCTGCACTTTCTGAATCAATCCATTGAGCTCCTTTTCGAGCTGATCGGTAATAATCGCAGTGAGTTGCTCCTTCTTTTTCTTCATATCTACATCCAATGTACGCTCCACCAGATCAATCTCGAGATTCATTTTTACATCAAACAAAAAACGGCTCTTCTTATAATGGGTCGAAATACTGCGGCTTAGTCCAACTATATCTACAGTTACAAAGTCTGTATTTTTTCTATTTTTTTTAATATTGAGGGTTTCCAGTGACGAGGACGGCATACGGATAGTAAGGGATACCGGGAGCCTCGACTTCTTCTGGAGCATAAGAAGCAGCGCGCTTTCCCGGCGGTTTAACGACATCTTATGTACTCCTCTGTTATCTAAAAGCGCAGAACCGGTGACAACAATCGCATTCTTTCCTTTTTTTATTTCTGAAATGGCAGGCGTAATTCCCTTATCGAATGCCAGCGTATGAAATTGCTGCAGCGTAACAAACGCTGTCCGATTGGACTCCTTTTCTACATCGACTACATTGGTTAGGTACATAGGAAGGGCGGGTTTATCACTAAACTCACTGTTCACAATAGAAGAAACTGATCCTTTCACAGCGACCATGCGCATATTCCCTGTATTTTTTGGATCGCGATAGGCGACATCCAGATAGGGTAAGATGCTTTCTTTTTTCAACAGCCGCTCGCTAAACATAAGTACCTGCAGTTTCCCGGTCGCAATCTCACCATTACTTACACTGTTAAACACTTCCCTTGCCTGTCTGGTTGTATCTGTTTTTGCTCCATATACTTCGTATTTCTTTTTCGCATCTTTATTAAAAACAGGACTTACCTGATAAACAATAATTTTATTATCTCTATCCATATCAAAACCATAGACTAAAGATAACGTTGTTTTCTCCACATCAAGCTGTTCCCTGCATGCCGGCATGAGCAGCAGCCAGAAGCATGCCAGGATGAATTTAGCCCGCTTTATCATCGATTTGCCTCCTTTTCCAATGCGTATAACCTGTTACATAGAAAAGGAATATAACCGGGAACGCATAGGCGATGAAATAACTTATCCCCCCCCACCACTCTTTCCATAGTTCAAGCTCCTGATAGGACGGTCTGAAGAAGAAGGAGACAACTGCAAAAAGTGGAAGCAAAAGGTACGGCAGCTGCCAGTCCTTTTTATTACACAGCTGAGAAAAAGTATCCGTAACAAAAAAAAGGTAGGGAATCCCCGAAGTTGAAAAAAGAAAAATGTAAAAGGATACAAAGACAATTTCCATTCGTTCGAGAAACGGAAACTGGATCGGTTTGACAAGGGTAAGCGTGGGCCATAAAAATTGCGTGATTTCCTCCGGGCTAAAATAAATGAAACAAATGAACGTAATATGAAGGTAAACAACCAACGTGAGAGTATTGGCAATCACAATCCCTTTGGCTGCGGCTTTTTTATTTTGTAGATACGGATAGAAGAGAAACGCCATCTCAAATCCAAGAAAGGCAATGACGGTGGTTTTTACTGTATAAAGGATTGGCATCCACCCTTCCTTCAATATGGGCAGCAGGTAAATCCAGTGACTATCTTTGAGCGGGAACATTAACAATATCGGCAGCCCAAGCGTGAAGAAAAAAACAAATTCCGCATAGCGCGCAATAATTCGCACACCCCCACGTACAATCATATAAGCGTTAATCATAAATAGGGTGACGATGAAATAGTTGGACGTGTTCGGTAAAATCCATTCTTGAACAATGGATACGGTAACAAAAAGAATGACCGTGACTGCGAATAAAGCATATAACATCCAGATTCCCATCACTGCTTTCCCCGGCCATTTCCCCAGATACCGTGTCAACAGCTCAAGCATGGTATCCCCTGGATGCTTGGCCATAAGGTGAACAATGCATAGGCTGACCACCGTCGTCAAAGCCCACCCCAGAATAATCGAGATCCAGCCGTCCGTCCCTGCCGTCTTGGCCACTCCCCCTGGAAGAGTCAAGATGCTGGTCCCTACCTGGACTCCATTAATAGCGAGAATATACTGGAGTAATGTTATTTCTTTCTTGACGAATCTGTTCATTGATCCTCCCTACGTTTTCTCCGATCCCCTTGCCGTTGTAACTGGCTGGGCCGAATCGATACAGGGCGCTTCGTCATCATCCGCATCGGTAAACGAACAAACGTATCTTTCATATCCGAAAGGCGCAGCGGTGAGATGGGGGCGCTATACGGTACTCCGAGGGATTCTAAAGAGAGTAAATGAGCCACAAGCGCCATTGTTCCAGATATGATGCCCACTGCGCCAAAAGCAGCAGCGAGAAGCATCATCGGAAAACGAATCAGCCGTATCCCATGCAACATTTCCACATTCGGAACAATAAAAGAAGCGATCGCGGTGATGGACACGACAATGACCATAATATTGCTTACAAGTCCGGCCTGAACCGCCGCCTGGCCAATGACAATCCCGCCGACAACGCCTATGGTTTGACCAATGGGTCCTGGGAGCCGGACCCCTGCTTCCCGGAGCATCTCAAGTACAATTTCCATAAGCACCGCTTCTACTAGAGGCGGAAACGGGACCCTCTCCCTTGATTCTGCAATCGATAAAAGTAATGGAAGCGGAATCACCTCATAATGAAAGGAAATTATCGAGATGTAGAAAGCAGGCGTAAAAATCGCGATGACAAATCCGGCGAAATGCAGCATCCGGATAAACGAAGCGGCGAGCCATCGTATATTATAATCATCCGTCGTTTGAAAAAAAGCAGAAAAGGTCATCGGTCCTATTAACACGCCCGGCGAACGGTCTGCAACGATAGCGACTCGCCCCTGAAGGAGATGGGAAGCTGCCGTATCCGGACGTTCCGTTATGGCAAACTGCGGAAAAGGTGTATACGGATGATCTTCGATGAGTTCCTCTAACTCTCCGGTGTTGAGAATCGTATCAACATGAATCGATGTAATTCTGCTTTCGACTTCCTGGAGAGCCTGTTGATTTACAACATCCGCCAGGTAAAGCAGCGAAATTTTTACACGTCCCCGCTCCCCGACCATCAATTCTTTCACCTTTAACTCCCGGCTTGGGATATAGCGGCGGATCATGGCAATATTTTGACCGGCTGTTTCAATAAACCCCTGGTGTGCGCCGCTTTTGACTGACAATTCTGCCTGCGGCTCCTCAATCGCTCGCTCCGGCCATCTTTGTGTTTCAAGTTCAAGGGCAGAGTCATGTCCATCAATAAAGAGAATGCTTTTCCCCATCAGGAGGGCCTGTTCAATATCAGACCATTTCCGGACTTTTTTGATCTGTCCTATCGCCACAGCAGATTCCAAAGCATCTTTTTGATTAAATTCCCCATATAAAAGCGGACGAAGAATATCTGTGTTAATGACTGTCTTATCTACCAGACCATCCATATACACAAGAGCTGCCTTCTGTCCTGTTTTTAATGAAATCTCACGGGTCGTAAGCTCCGGAATGCCGCTAAACAGCCTGGATACCTGTTGGAGGTTTACAGAGACAGAGGGATCGATTTCCCTGTATAAGATGTCATCAGCCTGTTTCTGACTGCGAAACGCTGGTTTACCTCTCAAGAAAGAACGAAAGAAAGACATACTTTCCCCTTTTCTATGCCCGTATTTTTGTACTATTTATTATGAGAAATTAAATAAAGAGATATACATTTATTGAAATTACTGAGGGTAACAAAACCACCATGGCCGATGAGTCACAAGCTCTGCCATAAAAATGAAGGGAAGAGTGGCTGACTTTTGGAGGTGCGGGGAAAAAGAGAGGAAAGAATGGGGGAGGGCGAAGCTATTGCATCCCACAGACATCAGAGATACAATAACAAAAGAATCCATGCTATAAGCTGTTGAAACTTTAGCTACGTTTTCTTTTATCTTTGGAAATTTTCCGCCAAAATAAAACTACGACTTTCTATTCAATAGCTCTTTTTAGACATCGCATAAAATGAAGGGGGGGGACGGTACTCCTCTTATAGCTGTATCCGTGAGGACTTAACCATGCTAAATGAAAATCATTAAAATTATTGCACAAATTGCGTTATTATACGCTTTTTCTTTTGTTGGAGATTGGCTGCATAACTTGCTGCACCTGCCGATTCCGGGTAGTATCATTGGGTTGTTTCTATTATTCATTGCATTAATACTTAAAATCTGTCCTTTAACATGGATTGAAACGGGAGCGGAATTTTTACTGGCTTATTTACCGCTGGTATTTATCCCGGCTACCGTCGGCGTCATGAATTATCCCCATCTCTTTGCCGGTAGTGGCGTCATGCTTCTCTTTATCGTTATGGTTAGCACCCTGATCGTTATGATTGCAGCCGGGTGTACGAGCCAATGGTTAGCGAATCGAGCACAACAGAGAAAGGAAAAAAAAATGTGTCAAGAGCATTTATCGCAATAATCATGATCGTATTGACGGTCGCTGCTTATTTATGCATGAATCGATTGTATCGACGTTTTCATTTACCATTTTTAATACCAACTCTGACGACGACGTTAACGATTATTGTCATTCTTGTTTGTTTCCAGGTTCCTTATAAAACCTATATGATTGGCGGACAATGGATTAGTCTCCTATTAGGACCGGCGATTGTTTCTCTTGCCTACCCTTTATATAAACAAAGGGATATCTTACTGAAAAATTTGGTTCCGGTTTTAGGGGGCGTTTTTGTCGGCTCGATTGTCGGAATCATAAGTGGAATATTATTTGCGCAATCCCTTGGTTTCTCAAAAAGTCTGATTTTTTCCCTTGTACCTAAATCAATCACAATACCTGTGGCGATGCAAATAGCTTCTGAACTGGGCGGTGTTCCTCCGTTAGCCGCCGTATTTGTCATGATCGCGGGATTTACTGGTGCTGTCTTTGGACCTTACATCTTCAACCGGTTCAGAATTACGGATTTTTTAGGTCGAGGAATCGCACTGGGCAGTGCGTCGCATGCGATCGGAATAGGGAAGGCTTTGGAATATGGAGAACATACGGTCTCGATGGGTTCTGTTGCGATGACGTTAAGCGCGATCTCGGGTTCTATTTTTGGACCTTTGATTGTCTGGTTTTTTTATTCTTAATCTGCATGGCGGGAAAAACAAGGGGGGGTACTCACACTATGAATACCCCTCCCCTTTTTCAACGATTGACTTTATCTAATGTAGAACCCGCAATCAACCTGCTTCTTGAGATTGTTGTATTTAAACCTTACGCCATTTTGTATCAATTTCAATCCCGGCATCAACAAAAAGATTAAATACCGGACATCTACGCTCTACTTCATTTTTCAGTTGCTCCACTCTCTCTTCGCTTTCTTCTGTTTGTATATTCACCTGAAAACGAATTTTTTGGAAATGCGGGGAAACGCCTTCTACCCCCATTAGTCCCCGGGTATCAATAATGCCTGTAGTTTCAAAATCAATTCCTGAGAAAGTAAAGCCTAATTCCTGAGCTATTAATGGAATCATAACACCATTACAACCATTAAGGCCTGCAAGCACATATTCTACTGGATTTGGTGCCGTATCCTCTCCCCCTAACGCTACTGGTTCATCTATCGAAAAAACAGGGAAATTTCGTACAGAAATATTCGTTTTGACGCCGGATTCCCACTTACCTGCAGCGGACACTTTAACTAATGTAGAAGGTTGAGCCATAGTCTTTCCTCCTTAAACAAAGTAAATTTATAGGAATTAATAAAATTATACAGAAGCAAGAATCAAGTGTAAAGAAAAAATTTTCAAAATTCATGCTTTGGTCGTATTTTCCAGATCAAGCGCTTCAAACACTAAGACAAATTTTGTGAAATAGCTTACTTTATCTAACGAGATTAAAGCGGAATATTTGAAACCCTTTATTCAAAACCTATGTGAAGCAGTAAAAAAATCAGTGTAAGGAGTGGAGTGTTTTGAGTAATACCACTGAGAAGGTCCATCCAAAAGTACAAGACTTCTTAAAAAAGGGACCGCGAAAACTTTTTATTGATGGTCAGTTTGTCGAGTCAATTTCCGGCAAAACATTCAAAAGCATAAACCCGGCTACTGGTGATGGTCTTTGCGAAGTATACGAAGCAGATGAAAAAGACATTGATCGAGCGGTAGAAGCGGCAGAAAAAGCATTTCATGGACCCTGGTCCAAAATGTCCGCCAGTGAAAGAAGCCGTTTAATTTGGAAGTTAGCGGATTTAATTGAAGAAAATCTTGAACCTATAGCACAATTAGAAACACTTGATAATGGTAAACCCATTAGGGAGACAAGAAATGCAGATGTCCCCTTGGTCATCGATCATTTTCGTTATTATGCGGGATGGGTTAACAAATTTAGTGGAGAAGTAATCAATAATTCGTTACATCCACACATTTTTACCTATACACGTCGCGAACCTATTGGCGTTTGTGGACAAATTATTCCATGGAATTTTCCTTTACTCATGGCCTCATGGAAACTGGGAGCTGCGCTTGCTACAGGTAACGTTGTTGTCTTAAAAACTGCTGAAGACACTCCTCTGTCTGCCCTGTACCTGGCTGAGTTAATTCAGGAAGCAGGGTTTCCGGAAGGTGTTGTTAATATTATATCGGGTTATGGACATATTGCAGGTGCAGCAATAACGAAGCATCCAAGAATTCGCAAAATTGCTTTTACCGGGTCCACCGAGGTTGGAAAGATTATTATGCGCGATGCATCTCAAAACGTAAAGCGCGTAACCCTGGAATTGGGTGGGAAATCACCGAATATTGTTTTCCCGGATGCCGATTTTAGCAAGGCAATACCGGGTGCACTTCGCAGCATCTTTTTCAATCAGGGTCAAATTTGCAGTGCGGGTTCTCGTTTGTTTGTTCATAAAAAGATTTATGATAATTTTCTTTCAGATATGGCCAGCGAGGCATCTAAGCTAAAAGTTGGCCCTGGACTGGAAGAGGAAACGCAGGTCGGTGCACTGGTTTCCGCCAAACAATACGAAACGGTCAGAGGATATTTAGAAAAGGGGAAAGAGGAAGGGGCAAAAGCATTAACCGGAGGCGCTCCCAAGGAAGGTCCCGGATATTTTGTTCCACCCACCATTTTTGCTGATGTTAACGAACAGATGACAATCGCGCGGGAAGAAATTTTTGGACCGGTTGTTGCTGCAATGCCGTTTGATGGTGATGAACAAATAGCCGATGTGATTAGACGGGCAAATGACAGCGAATATGGATTAGGAGCCGGGGTCTGGACAACAGATGTTCGAAAAGCCCATAAGGTAGCTCACGCATTGGAGGCAGGAACCGTGTGGGTGAATTGCTATAATCTCTTCGATGCCGCAATGCCTTTCGGTGGATTTAAACAGTCAGGGTTTGGCCGTGAAATGGGGAAATATGCCCTTGAAATGTATACGGAAGTTAAATCAGTCTGGGTAAACTTGGAATAGTTTTTAACTTACGATCACAAGCTACAGGGGACAGAGAATCAAAAAGCGAACTTTCTCCCCTGTTTTTTCCATAAAACAGATCAATATACCCCATTATCCGATTGAATATATTGATAATTTCGTACCATTCTATTATTCTTAATTTTAATCAACAAAAATATCCAGTTATAGGCATTCTATTTTTTAACTTTTGTTGCAGGAGGACGGGATAAGAATGGTACAAGATAAAGTCCGCGTAGCTGTTGTTCAAGCCGCATCAATTATTATGGATCGTGAAGCAACAACCGAAAAAGCAGTATCTTTAATCTATGAAGCTGCAGAAAAAGGAGCTAACTTGATTGTATTCCCTGAAGCTTTTATTCCCGGCTATCCTCGTGGATTATCATTCGGCATGAAAGTAGGAAGCCGATCTGAAGCCGGTCGTAAAGATTGGTTGCGGTACTGGGAAAATTCTGTACCTGTTCCTGGTGAAACAACAAACATGTTAGGTGAAGCAGCACGAAAGGCAAACGTGTATCTTGTAATTGGAGTTATTGAGAGAGATCAAGAATTTAGCGCAGGAACTGTATATTGCACAGTACTATATTTCGGACCAAATGGAAAACTTCTTGGAAAACATAGAAAGTTAAAACCCACGGGGTCCGAACGGTTGATCTGGGGCGAAGGGGACGGAAGTACACTTCCGGTCATTGAAACACCTTTTGGAAAAATAGGCGGTCTTATTTGCTGGGAAAACTATATGCCTTTAGCCCGAACAGCCATGTATGCAAAAGGTGTAGAAATATATATTGCGCCTACGGCTGATGCCCGGGATACATGGCAATCAACGATTCGTCATATTGCTCTGGAAGGCAGATGTTTTGTATTGTCCTGTAATCAGTTTGTTACAAAAGATATGTACCCGAAAGATTTAGCCTGCTACGATGACCTCGTATCATCCCCGGAAGAAATGTCTTCTGGCGGCAGTGCTATAGTCGGGCCGCTTGGAGAATATATCGTTGAGCCTGTGTTTGGGAGAGAGGATATCTTGCTGGCGGATTTAGATTTACGTCTAATTCCTTATAGTAGACTTGATTTTGATGTAGTAGGCCATTATGCAAGACCTGATGTTTTTCAACTCATTGTGAATGAAGAAGAGAAATGTAGTGTTCAATCGATTAACGTAAAAGAAAATAATCAATCATGTATATGGCTAAAATAGAAAAAGCAGGTGATTTGCCCGCTTTTCAGGTTGCCCAGACTTTCCCGGCAACCTGGAAATCTGCTCCTTCTTCGGAAGGGGGTTTTTGTTTATTTATCAAGGAAAGAGGATATACTTGTGATGAGTTAAACTCTCCTTCACTCCTTGCCCTTCTGCATTGCAGAAGGGATTTTTATTTTCGCTCAAACTGCTTCCACCGCTCCCCTCTAAGTTCCACTTTTCGACCTATATGAAATAATTACCAAATATTATAGAGTGATAGTATGAATCCCCCAAAATATTCTTTCTTCTTCCGGCTTAGTGCCGGCTTTTTTATTTCATAAAATCCCCGCCTCGTAAGCGGGGATATCTAATGTCAGTTATGATAACTCTCCTACATTCATACCAATCCAGCAAAATAATAGGCCCCCTACGATAGATAGCAGTACATAGCCTAATGCATACAACAATTGTTTCTTTTGCATTAACTGAACTGTTTCATAACTAAAAGTGGAAAACGTCGTATAACCTCCGCAGAATCCAGTTCCGAGCATCAGCCAAAGCCAATTCGCCACATTTCCACGAGTATGGAGGAAGAATAATATTCCAAGAATAAACGATCCTGAAATGTTGATAATGAAAGTACCCCAAGGAAATAAACTATTGCTTTTAGAAGTAACCCATTTTCCTAAATAGAATCTAGAAATGGTACCTATAACCCCGCCCAAACCAATTAATAAAATCATACTCATGCTGTTCCACCTCGCTTTGTTGCTTTAGCTAAGGTATAACCTATCGCTGAAAAAGCGATACCACCTGCAATACTTATCACCATATAAACAATGGCAAGTTCTACATGATGCTTTTGAATGAGAGTAATGGTTTCAATGGAAAATGTTGAAAAAGTGGTAAAGGCTCCAGTAAATCCCGTACCAATTCCAAGGCGAATTTCAGGACGAACGTTCCAACGTATCAAAGTAATTGTTAAAAACCATCCAAGAAATAAACACCCTAACAAGTTAATAATCATGGTTCCTAAAGGAAATCCATTGGACAAAGGCAAAATCACCCTCCCTAATTCATATCGTGAGATTGTCCCTAAAAATCCTCCAATGATAAGTGCAAATAAATTCATGTTGTGCCTCCCTTTTTTTCTGAAAAAAACAGACTCCTACCAGTAAAATCACCGGTAGGAGTCATTAGCCTTTCAGCAGTTATGGCGAACTCCATCGCCTTTTAAGTTAAGATCATTATATATAAAAGAAACCCCATCATCAAATTGGTCAAGACCCCATTTAGTGGACACCGAAAAAACCCGTAAGAGTAATTTTGATATACAAGTTTTATAACATGAGCGCTGAATTAAAGTTCATCATGAAACCATCTATGTATGACATAATTTTTCTCCAACCTATGCTCTCCTCCTGTATGCACGACGTTCAGCATACTCTACGCAAAGCGTACATACGACAATCGGTTTGCCTTTATCGTTTAAGTACCGTCGTTTTTCGTTCGTTTTACGCTTGCAAAACGCGCATGTACTACCACTTTTTAAAGAGGGATGGGGAATATGAAGCAAACGGATCGTTATAGTTTGTATATCTTACGGTAAAGTAGAAGAAGAAAAAGGTAGTCATTTCTTCATTGGCTGATGTAGCCATGTCAAACTTGGTTTCGGCAAATGAAAACGGTATACAACGAGTTGTGACCGTCGATTTACATGTTTCCTTTTTGAGACCAGCTACTGGCACATATTTGATAGCAAATGCCCAATTTGAAAAACAGGGTAGAACTTTAATTCACACAGAGTGTTCGATTTATAACGATAAACAAGAACTTGTTGCTAAATCTAAAGCGATCTATTTCGCAAACCTTGCGTATTCTTAAGAAAAAGCAAAGTGATTTAAGACGGTCTCTGAACGTCTTGGACATGCCAGTGTCACGATTACGCTCGATACGTATTCACACATATTGCCCGATATGCTGAAAAAGTTAGCTACGAATCCAGAAACTTCCATGAAGAATACACGACAGCAATCTTCTCCAAGCGCTTTAGCAGACTAAAGGTGGTCAAAATGTGGTCAATCGCCCTTTTCCATTAAAAATCCCCGCCTCGTAAGCGGGGATGTGTTTGCTTATTTCTTCTTTTTCCGGTAGGGAAGTGAGATGCTCTTTTTGCCTTTAACCGGCGGTAAATTGCGGTATTTCTCGAGTTCTTCATCGGACATGTGATATGTGACCACTTCGCCCGGACGCATGTTTGTATCGTCTTTTTCCTTCTGCGGAATTACCGAGTGTTTGTTGAAGTAAAGCAAGCGTCCATGTACCATGTTCATCTACTCCTCTGCTTCAGTCTCTACCGCTTCAACCTAGGAGTAATGTACCCAATTTTTTGCATTGCGAAACATTTCCTGCTTAATTTGTATAAAAAAGGCGCTTATATCAGAGCCCGGTGTTTGCGCTTATTCAGTCAGTTTGCCAGCCGTTCTTCCTCACCCATCTCCTGTGCAATAGTAACTCTCGGAGAACCCTGTTCGGCAACTTCTTTGGCAAACAAACGTGCTTCCTCCAGTGTTTCAAATGCTGCCACGCAGTTGTCGTTCGATTTTCCGAACAAAGAAATAGTTTCATATACCACGTAGTACATTTTTCCACTCTCCTTTATGTTGTTCTGTTGGATATAAAAAGGAAAATATAACGTATTCATTGTAGTACCCAAAATTTTTGATGCCTAAACCATTTTATTTAAAAAATGTATGTTAAAACAGCGAAAATGTGCCAACTTTTTTTCGACAAAAAAGATAATGCCCTGCACAAAATGTACAGGACATTATCTATAAGCATCCCGGTAGGCGTCCATGCCCATCCGCCGGGTAATCTCGCGGTTCACTTCATGTGCCTGCTGCCAGGATACGCCGGTATGAAGCGCATGGATGTCTATCGTCTCTCCGTTTCGCATCTCTTCCAACACTGTCGGACATTCTTCCAGTTCCTGAGGCTCCGTTATCGAATTTTCCATATAGCGTACCTGCGCCCGCAGAAGCGATAAGCGTTCCCACTTCTTGATTTGCGATTTTTCATCATAGTACAGCATTGTCCGACATCCTTCCCTACTCTATGTTTTTTATATGTATCTGGACTATGTAGGATATAGTTTCGAATTCATTACCCTGTTTATGTCGCATTTTAAACATTTCTATATGTTTTTTATTTTATTTCTATGTTGTTTATAATCAGAATATTTTTTACTTATATTCTATGTGCTTTCCTGTTTGTTTATACTCATTTCTCGCTAAGTAAATGCATAGGTTATCTGTTATAGAAAAAAGGCGCTGAACGTTATTGTTCAGCGCCTTTACTCTCTTCTTATTCCTGTTCGGTCAAAATCGTCCAACCATCTTCCTGATAGGCCCGACGCTCTTTCATCAACTTCCCGAGCGCGCGTTTAAATGCGGCTTTGCTGATGCCGAACTTTTCTTTAATAATGTCCGGGTCCGTCTTGTCCGTATACGGCATACGGCCGCCCCGGTTCTTGATATAATCGTAAATGCGTGCCGCATCCTGTCTGTAGCTGACTTCCTTACGCGGCTTTGTCGTGATATTCACTCGCCCGTCATCACGCACTTTGGACACCCGGCCTTCCACCCGCTGGCCAACGCGAAACGGCTCTTTTGACTCCTCCCGGTGAATGAAGGCAAGATGCTGGCCTTCCGTAAGAAGGAACGCCCCGATTTTAATTACTTTATAGACGTAGCCGATGATGTCTTGATTGAATACATCTTTCCCAGCCGGTACAGCAATCTCTGCAAAGTCCTCTTCCCTGCCGAGCAAAGCCAGCATGCGGCCCTGTTTATCGTGTTCGAGCTGAACATACACCCGGTCGCCAGGACGCGGCCATTTGCTTTTCATTTCCGGCAATTGATCTGCCGGAAGCAGCAAATCTTTCTGAATGCCATTATCTAAAAATACGCCCATGCGCGGATGTACGTCTTTTACTTCCAGCCAACCGAACTCACCGAGCGTCACGTTCGGCTCATGCTGGGTAGCCGCCAGCCGGTCCTGATGATCATGATACAGAAACACTTCGATTTGCTCGCCGATGGCAAGCTCGCCTTCCACTTCACTTTGATGGAGCAGCACGTCCTGCCCTTCCACCGATACAAAATAACCGAACGGCGCCTGCCGCTCTACGGTTGCTGTTACCAGCCTCCCTGCTTCAGGTTTCACTCTGTGTCATCCTCCTTACGATTTCCTGGGCGACAGAACTTGCGGTACACTCTGGAATGCCTCCAGCAAAAACGGCGAAACCGGGACCGGTTTACCTCGGAAGTATTGAGGTGAGCTAATATAAAGCTCCCGCATCGCGCGCGTTATCGCCACATACGCGAGTCGGCGTTCCTCTTCAAGTGCCTCGTCCTGTTTTTCCTCACTTTTTTTATGCAGCCAATAATCCGGTTTTTCTTCCGGATCGACCGCGATACTATGGGGCAATACACCGTCAATAGCCCCGATAAGAATGACGACCGGATACTCAAGCCCTTTGGCGCTATGAATCGTCTGCAGCGTGACGCCCTGGCTTATCTGCTGCGTCTTTCTGCGCGTCTCTTTTTGTGCGAGAATCGTATCGACATACGCCAAAAACTCCGGTACGGTGGCGAATGCTTTCACCGCCTCTTCAAGTTCAAACAAATCGTCACGCAGCATTTCTTTGTGGTAGGTCACCGCGCCATCCTGTTCGCTGCCGAGAAATTTATCGTACCCGCCGCCTGCTTCGTTGCGGATTTCGCGTACCGCCTGCAGCGGACTCAGTCGTGCAATGCTGCGAAGCCAGCCCACCTGCTCGGCAAGCCTGCGACGCTGAAATGACGGCAGTGCGTCCAGGTGCACAAGCGCCTCTAAATACGATACACCACGCTGAATAGATACGATCTGAATTTCTTTCATGTAGCGGGCTTTGCTGATATACAGGCACGGCAGGATGCCTTCAAGCGCCTCTTCATTGTACGGATCGAGCGACAGCCTGAGAAAATCAAGCACCGGCCGAATGGTAGACAGTTCGTAAAACGTAGGATCGTCCCGATGCGTCGTAAATGGAATACCGCTTAAAAGCAGTTTTTCATATAGGGTGCGCGCCGTACTGTGGGTCCTATACAGAACGGCAATATCATTGTATGTATACTCGCCGGAGCTAACCAGCCGCTCGATAAGGCTCAGCACTTCCTCCGCTTCCTTTTCCGCTGAACGGGCCATGAAATATTTTGGCAGGCCCGCTTCGCCGGGCAACACTTTCAATTCTTTTTTAAACCGTTTCCGGTTATGACGAATCACTTCATTGCCCAATCCAACAACGCCTGCAGGCGAACGGTAATTAATATCAAGCGTAATGCGTGTGCAGCCCGGATGCTCGTCTGGAAAGCGGAGAATAATCGACGGGTCAGCTCCACGCCAGCCGTAGATGGCCTGGTCCGGGTCGCCCACTACGCACAGGCTGGCTTCCGCTGAAAGCAATCGAATCATTTCATATTGTGCGATGTTTGTATCCTGATATTCGTCCACCATGACATACGCCATCCGGCGGCGCAGCGCGGCCAGATAGTCAGGATGGGCGCGCAAAGTCTCGATGCAGCCGGTAATGAGATCTTCATAGTCAATGAGATTGTTCTCCCGCTTATGCTCTTCATACCGCTTCAGCACACGCCTCGCATCATCTTTCAGCCCTTCTACTTCTTCTGTTACCCATGTATCCCCTACCACGAACAGGTTGTTTTTCAAGTACGCAAGGAGTGACAGCAGCGTTTCCGGTTCATACTGTTCGCCGGTTGCCATCTCTTTGGTAATCTGTTCGATCATAAATTCCTTCTGTTTCTCGCTCATGATACGTGGCGGATTCGCCAGCCTGTGAAAATAGATGGTCCGCGCCAGCGAATGAAAGGTGCCGGTGATAATCTGCCCCACCATCGCCTGTGTGACCCCCGGGATCGAAAGCAACCGCTCCTTCATCTGGCGGGCGGCCTGCCGGGTAAACGTAACCAATACGATATTGCGGGGCGGTACGCGTTTGACCAGCATAAGGTAGGCGGTACGGCAGGTGAGGACGGTCGTCTTACCGCTTCCCGCACCGGCATTAATCAGCACCTGGCCTTCCACAGCACGCACGGCTTCGATTTGAGGTTCATTTAGGCGAATGCCTGTTTGCTCAAGCGCACGAAAGAAAAACGCGTCCGGCGCATCATCTTCAACCAGTTGTTCCGAGGTCAATCCGTCCGTCGTCTCGGCTTTTGGAATGGCGGAAGACGCGGATACACCGGGCGGCATATATCCCATTTCGCACGTATCCTCCTGGTGTTGTTTCATCCTTTATCAAACTCCCATTATCCGTAGCGTCTTTTTCCACTATACAGGAAAGCGAATAAAAAAGGAATGAGAAAAACGCGCGGGCGTGGCCGCTATCATGAAAAAAGATAGCCGCCTTTCCACGGGAAAAGGCGGCTATCCGTTTCTCTATTTGTACTCTCCACTCACTGTACCTGCATGGACAGCTTTTGTATGTTTACACTCGCGTCGGTTCTTTTTCATTTGTTGCTTTATCTATCGTCTGTCCCTCAAGCATCGTGCCTTCCTTCTGGAAGCGGGTATGCCAGGAGAACGCTTTTTCCAGCACATGCGGCGTCTGTCCGCCGCGCTCACAAGCTTCTTCGAAATAAGCGCGAAGTTGCGGACGGTAATCCGGATGCGCACAGTTCTCGATAATAATACGGGCACGCTCACGCGGAGAAAGTCCCCGCAGATCAGCGATGCCCTGTTCTGTGACAATAACGTCTACATCGTGCTCCGTATGATCTACATGCGACACGAACGGCACAATGCTTGATATTTTTCCGCCCTTGGCAATCGACTTCGTGACGAAGATGCCGAGGCGGGAATTACGGGCAAAATCGCCGGATCCGCCAATGCCGTTCATCATGTTGGTTCCCATTACATGAGTTGAATTCACGTTGCCGTAGATGTCAAGCTCAAGCGCCGTGTTGATAGCAATCAAGCCGAGGCGGCGGATAATTTCCGGATGGTTGGAAATCTCCTGCGGACGCAGAATCAGGCGATCTTTGTATTTCTCGAAATTCCGGTAGACCTGCTTCCCTTTTTCCGGTGACAAAATAATCGAACAGCCGGAAGCAAAGCGGATTTTGTCCGCATCCAGCAGATCGAATACCGCATCCTGCAGCACTTCCGAATATACTTCCAAATCGGTAAATTCGGATGCCAGGAAACCGTGGAATACGGCATTTGCCACCGATCCGATACCGGACTGCAGCGGCGCCAGCGTCTTCGGCAGACGGCCCGCTTTTACTTCACCACGCAAAAATTCGATTAAGTGTGCAGCCATCGTGGCGGTCTCTTCATCCGGCTGTACAATGGACGAAGCTGTATCCGGCTCTTCTGTTACGACAATTCCCTTGATTTTTTCAAGCGGCACCTGAATGGCCTGGGTACCGATACGCTGCTCAGCCTCTGTAAGCATAATCGGCTGCCGTTTCCCCTGCGGCCCTACATCATATATATCATGCACCCCTTCAAGCGAAAGCGGATGCGCCAGATTCAACTCGATAATGACTTCTCTGGCATGCTCAACAAAGATAGCAGAGTTGCCGACCGATGTTGTTGGTACAATGTAGCCTTCTTCCGTAATCGCAACCGCTTCCACAATTGCAATGTCGATTGGGTCGATTGTGCCCGCCCGCACCATCTCTGCCGTATGGGAAAGATGCTGATCCACATAGATGATATCTCCGCTGTTAATCTTGCTGCGCATTCTCTTCTCTGCCTGGAACGGAAGGCGACGATTAATAATGCCTGCTTCGGCCATAATGCCATCCACTTCCGAACCAAGAGACGCCCCTGTATATACGTTAACTTTTAGTTGTTCACCGGTTTGTTTAACACGATCCACAAGCGCGCGCGGTACGACCTTAGCATCTCCGGCTTGCGTAAATCCGCTTAAGCCGAGCGTCATTCCGTCTTGAATCCAGCCAGCCGCTTCCTTGGCCGTTACAAGACGTTGCTGAAGCGACGCATTCCGTAAACGTTTCGCAAACATATAGATACGCTCCTTTATGAAAACGTTATTATTTTAACAATTTGTAATATAAACAATAGCATGCCTTATACGTCCGCGCCGCAAAAAGACGATAAAGCAGAATTTATATAGATAAGCCAGAAAAAATGACTGTGAAATCAATCCTATTTCCTTTAAAAAATGTAAGCGTTTTACCAGATGGTCATACTTTTCATAAAAAACACCCCATTAGCCACAAGCCCTGCCATAAAAATGAAAGAAAAGGCGAACGCCTTTTTCTT
>NZ_DFMZ01000035.1:0-3825 GCF_002375825.1 Aneurinibacillus sp. UBA3580 | reverse complement strand
AACGCCTTTTTCTTCCTTAGATCTTTTTTTCTCTATCCTCTCCTTCTTTCCTCATGATTTTTACAAAAAAAAGAAGAGGATTGCCTCTTCCCTAAAATCCCAGCAGGCGCCGGAAAGAACTTGCATATTTTTGACTCACCGGTACACGTGTACGCGCTGCATCATTCATAATTAGCATAAAGGTAGAATGAAAATCCGGATGGATTTCAGCAATGGAGTAGACATTGACCATATACGCGCGATGGCAGCGGACAAACAAATCCGATGGAAGGATGCGTTCTAATTCCACCAAACTATACTTATTCACGTACACGCCGCGCTCTGTATACAAGTATGTTTTCCCCTTGTCCGATTCGATAAAATGAATTTCATGCAGCGGAATCGGTACCCACCGATCTTCGCCTTTGCCGATGAGAAAATGATGACGGGGAAGCTTTGGCACTCCCGGCGTTGCCGTTGGCGGAAAGATTGCCGTTATGCACCCCTCTGCATTCCCTTCATTAAGAATCGGCGTGCTCATTGCGTAATACGGCACGCCGAATACGCTATTCTCCAGGTACTGCTCGACTCTTTGCTTCCGGGTAAGCGCCTTGCTTGTCAACGTGCTCTCATGAATATCGTCTCCCGGCTTGATTTTCAAATCTATGGCTCTGCTGGGCTGATAATAAATGAATTTCGACTTGTCCGCAATGGCGATCGAAGCTTCCTGTGGAAACACGTCGCTAATCGCTTTCACAATGGAAAGTATGGATGAATTCTCCATGATGTCATCTCCCACTCTCTGATTCGATCTATATTGTAGCACAAAAAATTTACAAAAAGGTGCACCGTTTTAAACTTCCAAGCGTCTAACTACAATGGAGAGATTAGGACTTCAGCAGGTGTTTTCTGGTAACTTATTGTGTAAGAATAGAAACTAAGGTGATTTCAGACAGAAGGGAAGGATACATATGCGTCTTACTCATGCACTTTTTTCTATCGTACTTATGATTATGTTGGCCCTCACCGGCTGCACGTCGTCCACACCAAGCGGAGCTCCGGCTCCTGCCAACAATACAAACAACAATGAAACCCCTCCTGCACAGCCGCCGCAGAACAATAACGGACAGCAGACTCCTGCGACCGAGCCTGCGAACGGAGAAGCACAACCTGCGGAAAACGGAGAAGAAGTAAAAGAAAAAGAAGTGATGCTGGTGTTCAGCGACTCCAATCTGATGGAGCAGTACAAAGAGCCGCGCACTATCAAGTATAAAAAGGAAGAGAACCTGCCGACCATTGCATTGATGGCCTGGCAGAACGGTCCACAAAACAAAAACCTTACCTCACTTATACCGAAAAACGTGAAAATCCAATCGCTGAAAAAAGAAGGTGACACAGCAATCGTTAGCCTGTCGCCGGAGATTAAGCAGGCGAATCTTGGTTCTACCGGTGAACAGTTTCTTCTTGAAGAAATGGCGACCATCCTAAGTCAATTCGGGTATAAAAACATGAAAGTACTCGTTGATGGCAAAGAAGTGGAAACAATTCTTGGCCATATGGATACGACCACGCCAGTTGAGCCGTTGAAGCTGAATGAATTAAAAGAAATGAAATAACAGCAAAGTCCTTTCATCTCCACATAGAGAAAGGCAGCACCCAAAGGGATGCTGCCTTTTTATGGTTTCTTTTTTCCCCTGTCAAGCAAATAGCGAGCATATCCCATTGGATTCGAGTACGTTGCTTTCCATTCTTTGGGCATCTGGGCTTCCCGGTACGCATAACGCTGATCACGTCCGTTGCACTCAATAAACAGCGGCACGCCCTGCCGATTAAGCCCAATGTCAAGCCCCACATCCGCAAGGCCGGGAAGAGATGCTTCAAGCCGACGCACAACACGAAGCGCAAATGTCTTTACCTCGCTTTCCACTACATCCGCTTGCAAATCCGGATATTCTGCCAGGAGAATGTGAAGCCGATAGACTTTCCCTCCCTGGCCCACATTGCTCAAGAATTTGCCGGTTGGCGCTACTTTGCCTGCCATACCGGTGACCTGCCATTCTCCGGTTGCGCCTTTCTGTACCGTGACGCGTAAATCAAAAGGATTGCCGCGGTACGTCAAAAGCGGCAGTTCCTCTTGAATATGAAAAGACCGGGTACGCAGTTTCTTGGAAAGATGCGCGGGAAGCGATTTGGTAAAAAACGTATGCCGCCAGCGTTTCCGCCCATTTTCCAATACCGCGTAGGATAGTTTGAATCCATTGCCCATCCGGGCAAGCCGCATGATACCGACACCAATGCTGCCGCTGTCCGGCTTAATAAATAACGCATGATTTTTCTTCATCATCTGCCGCAGATTTTCGACTGTCCCGCTCATCGTTTGAGCCAGATGCGAACGCAGATTAGGATCCGCCCATAGCAAAGAATGGATATATGGCTTGCTGTAACGATTCCACCTGTTAAATACGATATACTTTTTGGCCAGAAGGTTCAGCTTTTTCTTCGAACGGCTTGAAAACAGCAATGCGCGATTATGAATGACACGAGGAGTGGGAACGCGCACACGGCGGTACACGCCGCATGTTTTGACGTAAGCCAGCACGGTCTTATGACCAGGGCGCAGGTCAGCCAAACGAATATAGCACGGTTTCAATCCGTACAAACGGGCGCCTTCTTCATAGAAAGCCAACACTTCCGTCTGTGTTCGTCCCTTCGGAATTCCCCGGTACATCGATTGATTAAGCAAAATACCCACATATGAAGCCTTCATCGTCTGCCTCCTTGTCTGCCTTCCTCTATACAGTATGAGGCGATAAAGGCCAGGGTGCTTGTTTCCTTATCCCAAAGGCGAGCTAAACGCAAGAATATGCTGAAGCGACGCACACCTGATTCCGTCCGGTCGCTTTTCCCTGGTACAGCGTCTACACTGTTGAAGACCTCTTCTCATTTCTTATAATTTCATAAATAAGAGAAATAACGGTAAAAAAACAAGCGTTCGCTCACTTTTTCTTGTCTTTCACTTCAATTTTGTGATTGGTCATACTGTGCAGTCCACGCGCGTCAATATGATACATTACATAATATGTTCCCGGTTTATCAAACTTCTGTTTTGCAGAATACACACCCTCCCCGCTTTTTTCCGCTGGAACCATTGTGTGTTTTTCTTTTTGCCCCTCACGCCAAATTTCGAATTTCACATCGTCCGCGTCGTTTACTTTCTCCCCTCCCTGGGTCACCGTTACAGAGAACGTCGTTTCCTCTTCTGGCTGTGGCGACTGTGGCTCAGCGACAAACTGTACCTGCAATTTCTCAGGCACCTTTCTCTCCCCGTTCTGCTTCTCATTGCCACACCCGCCCAGATAAAACGCGAGAAGCAATACAAAACAGCCGATGATGATTTGCGGGTAACGTCTCATAATCCCACTCCTTCCCTTTTCTTCATTTTCTGATAAGGCCCTCCGGTTATTGTTCAGCATAAACCGGGAGTCTCACAGTGACTGTCGTCCCTTCACCGACCTTGCTGTCGATCGCAAATGTCCCGCCGTGCAGATGTACGATTTGATTTACTTCTACACGGAGAACGCCGTGCTCCTCAGGCAAGTGCTTCAGCGCATTATCGCACAGGTTATATACCACCTGTTCCAGACGATCTTCATCGCCCCAGACAATCGTTTCCGGATCTGCATCGAGTATAAGCCTGACTCGCTTCTCCATAATCGACGGTGCAAATATCTCGAGCGTATCTTCCACCAACTGTCCAAGCGGCAGGGGGGGCGCTCGCAGCGGGTAAGAGGCGCCTTCGAGCCTTTTTTCGTCCAGCAACGGAACAATCACCGCCATAATCTGCCG
>NZ_DFMZ01000092.1:10622-20045 GCF_002375825.1 Aneurinibacillus sp. UBA3580 | reverse complement strand
AAAATCCTGAAATAAAGAAGGAAGGAGAGAGAAAAAAGATCTAAGGAAGAAAAAGGCGTTCACCTTTTTCTACATTAAAAATCTTCTTCTCCTTCTTTCTTCTCTTTTCCTTCTCCTAAGCTAAGGTGCCAGATGAATGGTTACTTTTTGGGTTTTCCCGTCCCATTCCACATCACAATCCAGCTGTTCCGTGATGAAGCGGAGCGGAACCATTGTCCTGGTTTTGATTAGCTGGGGCGGCACATCAATGGTATGCCGTAATCCGTTAACCATTATTGTTTTCTCGTTTAACCACAGCTCTATCCGCGTGCCCCGCGCATAAATTGAAATCTTCTCCTGATGGGCATCCCACTCAACTTCTCCGCCCATTTCCTCAATTAATGCCCGGATCGGCAGCAAGGTGCGCCCGTTCCTGGTGACTGGAACCGTGGAGCGTCCGGGATCGATTTCTTTTTTTGCGCCATTTACGGTCATGTATTTGTTTCCGATTTGCAGAATGATGGTTTTGGTTTTTTCAGACGTGCCAGCTCGGATGCTGACAGGCTTGGACATGGGTGTCTTCATGCCATCGCTGTAAATCGCCTGAACGGTATAGGTGTATGTAGCACCGTTCTCAATGTTTGCATCAGTGTACGTATTCTTCAGTATCGGAAAATCGGTAAGCGGGATTTTGGTGCTTTCTTCGCCGCTTTGCTGCCGGTATACATAATAGCCATCGAGTTTATCCTGGCGCTGGCTGTGCGTCCAGGTAAGCTGAACCGCATTGTTTTTCAGTGTGGCCGTAACGGTAACCGGGGGCGGTATTGTCGGTTTTTCTTCGCATATATCGGATTTGTATAAATCGAGATAGTCGGTGATGATTTTGATTGCATCCTGCCGCAGTTCGCGTGTTAGTTTGGGATTGTGCATAATGTTATCGATGTTTTTCTGCACATCGCAGTTAAAGCCCTGCTGGGCTCTGGCAATGGCGTGAATGATGGCGATAGTAAAGCTGTTCGGTTTTTTCTGCCTGGCTTTCTCAAGATACGGAAGGGCTTTGAGCGGATGAAAATAATCATCCATCAGCAATAAATAGCCTACCACAAAAAGCTCTTCGCCGCTAAGCATAGTTGTGTCGAGCGATTTTACAGGCTTTTTGTAGATGAGCGAAGCATAGATGTCGGCGTTGGTCTTTCCTTCCGTGTTCCAGGAAAGCGCATTGATGATAGAGGCCTTTACATCAATCGGGTTTTTTACGGAAGCAAGGTATGCGGCGAGTTTCTTATCCATGGTGCCTTGCTCTGCGGCGTACCGTACGAGGTCGATGTCCTGATACGCTTCGGAGAACGGGGTAGAGGTCACGGGGGAATCGGCGAGTCCTATAGGAGTAAGCGAAAACAAAGAAGTCAGGAGAACCAGCACAAAAGCAATCGTTCGTTTCATACGTATGACTCCTTTCCTGGTACAAAAAATATAAGGAAATGATTCTTTTCCCCGAGTGTATAGGCAAAGCCGTTCTTTGGCAAGGGGTGGAAATAATGTAGGCGCCGACATGTATGCCGACGCCCATATTCAATTTAGGAGTTGGTTGCCGCTTTTTGCTGTTTTTTGCGTCTTCCTGCAAGAAGTACGCCTGCGATGAGTACGATGGTAAAGCTCCATTTCACTATGGGATTTTCAGCGAAATAGCCGGCAATAAACGGCTCATCGACAATCATTTTAGCTGCCGTCCACGCAAGTACGCCTGCTCCGACATAAATCAAGGATGGAAAGCGTTCGAGCCAGCCGATAATCAGCGTGCTTCCCCAGACAACAATCGGAACACTGATCAGGAGGCCAAGCGCTACGAGAAGGAAGCTGCCGTGTGCCGCCCCTGCTACTGCCAGCACGTTATCGAGTCCCATGACCGCATCTGCGATGATAATGGTGCGAATTGCGGCCCACAGGCTTTCTTCCGCTTTAATGTGATCGTGACTTTTTTCTTCCGTCAGCAATTTGTACGCAATCCAGACAAGCAGAAATCCGCCGATCAGCAGCAACCCGGGGATTTCCAGCAGCCAGACCACGATCAGTGTAGCGATCATGCGAATCACAATGGCTCCGACCGTTCCCCAAATGATGACTTTCTTCTGCTGTTCTTTCGGCAAGCGGCGCGCAGCCATACCGATGACAATTGCATTATCGCCGGCAAGTACCAGGTCTATCACCAATATTGCAAGCAGTGCGGAAAAGAATTCCATCGAGAAAAATTCCATGCATCATCAGCCCCTTTATATTCGATATTTTGACCAAAGCAAAAGACCTTTACCCGGTTGGATAAAGGTCTCAAACAAATCAAAAAGACCTTTACCCGAATCGGCAAAGGTCTTGCTAACAACAGTCATGTTGCCAACAAAGCCGGAGACACAGGTCTCGGAATGACGACTTTGCTGTATAGCTACTCCCCTTTGGAGAATCTTTTGTTATCTTTATGATAAAGCAGAATATATTTCCGGTCAATATCTAAATTTTCTATGTTTCTCCATTTTTTTTGCACAAAAAATTCCAGATAAAATAATTATTTTCTATCCGTTCTGTGTTATATTGGAAAACACCATTAGTAATATTTCATATTTTTAAAAAGAAAAATGGAGAGGAGGGGAGTATCTGATTTGCAGTGGTTAAATCGATTTCGCCTGCTGCTGGCGCTTTTTTATTTTTGTGATATTCGTGTGTATGGAAGAGAGCGTATTCCCGTTTCAGGAATGACGCTGTTTGTCAGCAATCATCGGAACGGAGCAATCGACGGATACGTGTTATTGAAAGCGCTGCCTGCATGCCGCGCGATTGTCGGCAGGAATCTAACGGGTTCCTGGTTCCTGCGCCTGTTTTTCGGTGGCCAAATCGAAGTATACCGCAGGGCGGAGACAGCAGAACAGAGGGCATGGAACCGGGAGAGGATGCGAGAAGCGGCCAGCGTGATGCGGCGTGGCGAGCCGGTTCTTATTTTCCCGGAAGGCACAAGCAAGCTTGGACCATCTCTGCTCCCTATTAAGAAAGGTGCAGCCCTTATCTGCCGCATGCTTCTCGAAGAAGCGGGAGAAGACAGCGAACTGACGATTGTTCCACTCGGTTTGCATTACGAGGAAGGCTGGCGCTTTCGCAGTGCGGCAGAAATTCATGTCGGCCAACCTGTACGTGTCACTAAAGATGAGGCGCGTAATTTGACGGAGTTGACCGAAACCATCAGGCAAAGCCTTATGGAGATCACCGAGAATTTCGCGAATGAACAGGACCAACGGATTGGCGAAGCGTTCGCTACGATGCTCCGGTACCATGGGGTTACGGATAGGTCGCATCTCGTCTTGTGCCGTATGTGGGCAGAGCGAAAGATTCCGGAAGAGAAGAGGGGCGAATTTCTTCGCCTATATCAAGCCGCAGACTCTGCGCGTTATCAGGGCGCACCGCTGGCAGCGCGGAGGGGGGGCTGGGCTTCTGCGGCAGTCTATTGGCTGTTGTCCCCGCTTATATTGCTGGCGCTTATGTTAAATATGCTCCCGCTTGCGGGCGGATATGCGGCGGCTAGGAAAATGGCGGACGACAGGAATGTAATTGCTTTATGGAGAATTTTAGTCGGGACTCCGCTTTTTGTGCTCCAATGGGTCATATACATACTAGTGGCTCTGCTATTCTGCCCGTTATCTATGGCAGGCTGGCTGCTCATCGGTTATGCGGGATTAACCGGTGTTGGATGCTGGCTGTTGGATGTCTGGCGGCGCGCCGGAGTGAGAGGGCGTAACCGATCATATGAAGAACGGCAGGCGATTCTCTTGTTTTGTGAGGGGTTTATGAAATGAACATAAAGGTTCATCATCTGGCACCGTTTTATTTTCGGCGGATTTTGCTCCATGAGTATTTTATGGGGGCGCTTTTTCTTCAGATTCTTATCCGGTTGGCGGTTGCAGGCCATTTCGGAAAATGGTTTGTCATGTATATCGCCGTGTTGGGCGTGTACGGGTTTCTTATCCATTACGGACAGCGTTCGCTTTCACCCATCGTCAACCGGTTTCGGCTTGTTTGGAATATCATTATGATGAATTTTGCTTTCACAAGCATCAAAGAGATCATTCCCATTTGGGGGATGAAACCAGTTGACGGATTGCTGGCCGGGATAGACCGCATGCTTGTGGGCGGCGATTTGAGTATCCTCATGCAGAGCTGGTATAGCCAACCGCTCACCGAGATGATGAGTATCGGCTACTTTTCTTTCCTCGTGGCTTTGTTTTCCACATTTATCGCTTACGGGTTCTGGGGCTCGCTGGATAAGTTTTGTCTGCTGTGCGCAGGACTCTTTACCCTGTATGGAATCGGAATTACCGGATATACGCTGCTTCCCGGTGAAGGTCCGTTCGTTCATTTTGCTTCTGCCTATACGCAGGATTTGACCGGCTATTTCTTTACAGATTGGAATCGGGAAATCGTCAAAGCGGGTTCGGCCAGGTATGATGTATTCCCGAGCCTGCATGTTGGCGTGGGCTTGTTTCTGTTGATGTTCTACTATGCCAATCATCGGCGCGTATTTTACGTGTATCTTTTGCCTTTTGTGTTTATTGTGCTTTCTACCGTTTATCTGCGCTACCACTATTTTATCGATTTGCTGGTCGGCGCCTTCTTCAGCATCGTTTCTTACCATCTGGCGAAATCGGTCTACAAAAATAAAATGGAGAGGACGGAGAGGTATGACCTACATTACCGGATTTGAACGTTTGTTAAATATTGAAGAAGACGGGGGAAAAGGACATCATCTCAAACAGCTGACGGCGTTCGGTTTTAACGTTCCGGAAGGAGTGGTTGTCGGCGCTTCTTTCTACCGGGAAAATTACCCGGCACCGCCTGCATTCACGTATGAAGATGAGGCGAAACTGGGGGAGCAGTGCGAGGAGATGGCAGAGAAAGTTAGCAGTATGCCGTTGCCGGAAGCTTTTGCGAGTGAACTGAGAGAGCATCTACACCGTTTCCCGGCAGAGACCCGTTATGCGGTGCGTTCTTCCTCTACTTATGAAGATTTGGCAGGCGCTGCGTTTGCCGGGCAGCATGAGACGTTTCTTAATGTGACCGCGGACGAGGTGGCGGAAAAGGTGCGGGAATGCTTTGCTTCTCTTTGGCAAAAGCATGCCGTGCTTTACCGCCGCTACCAGGGCTTTTCCCAGGAAGGGGCATCGATGGCGGTTGTCATTCAGCGCATGATTGCGGCGGAGACGGCAGGTGTGGCGTTCTCCGTTGACCCGGTAAGCGGCAATCTCGATTATGTGCTTGTCGAAGGCAATTATGGGGTGGGCGAGTCGGTTGTAGGCGGAGAAGCGGTAACCGACTCCTGGGTGGTTGATACGTCGCAGGGCAGGATTGTGGAGCGTCGGGTTAGTGAGAAGGAATACTATGTCGTACCGGCCGAGCGAGGTGTTAAGACACGGTTGCTGCCGCCGGAATACCGGGAAACTCCCTGCCTCTCCGATGAACAAATACTGGAGATCGCAGGTGTGGCAAAAAAGATTGAGCGTGAGTTTCAGACGCCGCAGGACATAGAGTGGGCCTATGCCGATGGACGGCTGTATATCCTTCAAGCCCGGCCGCAAACCACGATTCCACCCCGGTTTACGAGGGATGAATCAGCGGAACGTTTTCCCGAGCCGCTTACGCCTCTTACCTGGTCATACGTAGAAGATGCGTTCAATGCTTCACTTGAACACTCTTTACGGCTGATGAACGTACATCTGCCTACGCGTCCCTGGTTCGCATTGCGAAATTGCTACGTATATGGCAATCAGAACGCTGTCAGGCTGCTTGCTCTGAACAAGCCCATCGAACTGCGGACAGTGGATACACTTGTCGATGAATTGACGTTTATTGAAGAGAAGTTCCGCTGGGTGATGGAGCTGCCGAACGCATGGATGCGGGACCTGGATACTTATCTAATCCGTGTCGGCAAGCTTGGCGCCGTATCGTTTGACGGATTTTCCGCTCCTGATTTCCAGCGCTATTTTAAGGAGCTATTTAGTACAGCAAAAGAATATTTCCTTCCGAATATCGCAATTTCCATGACACAGGGTTTCCTGACGCGGACATTGTTTGAGTATATCGCGGCGGTGAAAGGGGACTTATACGAGGCGCAGACGATGCTGAAGCAGATTATTACCGCTTCCGGGACGAAGACCGGGCAGATTAACCGGGAGCTGTACGAATTGGCAAAGGAAGCCAAGCGGACGCCGGAGCTTATGTCCCTGCTTGCTGAAGGAGGAAAGCGGGCGCTTGCCGGGCTGGACCGCTTCCCCGATTTTGCGGCTTCCTTCCGCTCTTTTATCGACAACTACGGGCACAGGGAAATCAGCTTCGATTATTATAAGCCTACCTGGGCGGAAGCGCCGGAGGTCGTCCTCGATTTAATCCATCTGGCAGCTACGTCCGGCAAGCAGGAAAAAGCCGGGAAAAAGGAAAAGCTGGGCAAGATGGTTAGCTTGAAAGCGACACAGGAGCTGCTCGAGCTGTCGCCTAAGTCGCTGCGTTATTTCGTGAATGAGCTGGTACGGCTGACGCTTACCTATACGTATATTGATGACCTTGAGCACTTCCAGACTACGCGTGTGAATTTGTTGGCGCGCAGAGCGGTGGGAGCGCTCGGAACCAAATTAGTAAATGCAGGACAACTGACCGATCCGTACGATTTGTTTTTCCTGGTGAAAGAAGAGCTAGAGTCGATTGATTCGTTTGAGCTGTCCGCAGAAATGCGGGAAAAAATTGCACTTCGCAAGGAAGCCTATCTGCGCGCATACGAACAGGAACCGACGTGGGATTTAACGAAGGAAGGGGAAGGTATGCCTACAGGGGAAAACGACGGGGAAGAGAGCGAAGGACTGCTGCGCGGCATTCCGGGCAGTCCCGGGGAATGCGAGGGAGTCATTTATGTCGTGCGTGGGCCGGAAGACTTCGCAAATATGCCGGACCAGGCGATACTCGTTGCGCGCACGACCAATCCCGCCTGGACGCCGTTGTTCTATAAAGCAAAAGGGCTTATTACCGAGTCCGGAGGTCCGCTGTCGCATGGAGCCGTTACGGCACGGGAGGTCGGTATTCCGGCGGTCATGTGCGTAAGGGGGGCGCTTAAACGATTCAAGACGGGTGAGCGGGTTCGTCTGGACGGCAGAAGGGGGCACGTACATAGAACCTCCGTCCAGACGCGAACACCGGCTCCTTAATGGAATTCGATCTCATCCCGTTCTGTATTGTACGTAACGGTTAACTCTGAATTATTGAGATACCAGGCGTCTTCTTTTTCGATATAGAAGGTTACGCCGTCTTCTATGGTCGAGACGCCGATTTCTTTTGGCTGTTCTTTGGCGACGCCGAGCGAGAATCCGCTCTGCACGGTGCTGCATCCGCCAAGGCGGACGAAGAAGCGGACGGCGTCCCCGGGTTCGATGTCCATTTCTTTGCGGAACCATGCTATAGCATTAGGGTCAATCGTAAGTTTCATGCGTATACCTCCTTATATCTTTCGGCGATCTTATTTTATTGTATCACATTCCGGGTTCTTCACTGCGTTTTGATGTGGATAGCAGATTGTGCGCCTGTTTTTTGAGGTATTAGAATCTTTCTAAATTTTTTTGGTGAGTCTATTATACCGGGCTTTTTCTATTAAATATAAAGATATGATTTCATAGGGGAAATAGGAGGCTACAATGAAAAAAATCATAGTATATTTTTTGGCCTGCACGATGCTGGTCGGTGGGAGTTTTACCGCTGCACCAGCGCAGGCAGCGGAATTGGATTGACGCTAAGCTTGCATCCACCAAATAGTTCTTATCAGGCGTACGATTATAAAGCGCTTGGTATGTTGGCTGATCGAATCGTAATCATGGCGTATGAATACAATCCGCAAACCGTGAAAAAACCTGAACCCATCGATAAAGTTACCGCCGCGGTTCGCGAAGCAAAGAAGATGGTGCCTAAGGAGAAACTGGTACTGGGCATTATGACCGCTTATGAAACACCACAAACACTGCTTGCAAAAGTAGGTGTAGCCAAGCGGGAGAGTCTGAATGGAATTGCCATCTGGCGTCTTGGCATCAACTCTGCCCCGGTGTGGAATATGCTTCGCAGTGCTATCAAGACAAGATACTAGATTATAGAAGAAAAAATATGAGGGCAGCGTATATATGCTGCCCTCATTCTATTATTTTCCGAAAAGTTTCATTTTGTCCATCATATTGTAGACAAGCGTGCTGGCTTCCGCTACAGTAAGTTTCTGGCGCGGTTTAAAGTAATTCAGATTGCCCTGCATCAGCTTTTCTTTTGTCACCATATCCACGTAAGGCACCGCCCAGTCCGAGATGAGCGGAGCGTCATAGTATGTCTGCGACAATTTTTCTTTCACCTTATCCAAATTTGAGTATGTCGGGATTTTCAGATTCATTGCGCGTGCCATGAATACGGCAGCTTCTTCCCGTGTGAGCGGCCGTTCCGGTTCCAGAACGTTTCCAAAAACGTTCGATGTTTCACCCTGAACAAATCCGTTTTTAATGGCGCTCATCAAATAGCCGGTTCCATCGTATCCCCGTCTGGCTTTGCCATATGTAGCGTTATTTACATCGGTAAAATAGCCGGTATACGAAATCGGCTTTAGCCCCTTGGCCCGGGCAAGCATCATAATGAAATCAAACCGCGTAATCTCCGCATCCAAATCTTCTAGCAGGCGTCCGTCAAACAGGTAGATATCCGGCTGGATAACGCCTTTGTAAGCAAGGGCAAGCACATACGGTTTGGCCCAGTTATTCAAGTTATCAAGCTTATATGTTTTATAGGTAATAGCGGCGGCATATTCACCGAATTCATCAATAGGTGCCGTCACCGTTTGGCCTTTACTGTCCACGACCCCGCCGATCGGTATCCATTTGTTGTCCTTCCTCTGCACGACAGAAATATTATGCATAGCTACTTCCGGTGCCACATCGGCATCATATTTAAGTGTAATGTTTCCTGATTGGCTTGGCTTTGTATCGTTTCTTTCATATTTATCAGTGATAGTATAACTTTGGCTGATAAACATATATTCTTGTGTACTGGCTGGGCGCTGGTTGACCTGCACCAGAATATCCTGTTCAGGTAAAAGCGTGCTCATGCTTGTATTGTGCACGTAGGTATCCTTGGGAAAGTCCAGGATCAGTCGGTCGGCAAACATTTTAACCTTCCCGGTTTTAAAGCTGGTATAGAATTTGCCACCGTCTTTGTCATTATGAAAATATCGTAAATCTATAGATATCTGGACATTTGTTTCGCCATTATACACGCCGGGATAATGATTATTCGGACCGGTTGGCGCGACAAGATTCTTAATTTTAATCGGAATTTTGACGTCTCCGCTAGCCGATAATTTTGTTTCGTAGTCTCGGATAGTATACAGAGAAGAAGAGC
>NZ_DFMZ01000092.1:10103-10511 GCF_002375825.1 Aneurinibacillus sp. UBA3580 | reverse complement strand
AAGAGCGGTCCAAAAGAATGTCCTTGTTTTGGCTCATTGCATTTTTATTAGTGTAAAATACATTCACATCATGTGGATTTACCCTTCTGGCATAGTTGATGGGGTCTCTTTTATGATATTCATTTTTTTGATCATACCACCATAGTTCGAAATCGATGCGGTCAATGATATTTGTGGTGATATTTCGTTCCTGCGGCGTGATCAATTTAATAATAAATCCAGAGTTCGGACTATAAAAATAAAAGGAACCATCTTCCTCACGCATATCCGCATGTGACACAGCAGGCAGGAGAAGCATAAGGAAGACAAGCAAGCCAATGATAGGTTTGCGCAATTCTTTCACTCCTTTTTAGAAAAATTTTTCTTCTCTATTTATCGGAGACGAGGAGGATGATTTCAATGTGGAAA
>NZ_DFMZ01000092.1:7812-10004 GCF_002375825.1 Aneurinibacillus sp. UBA3580 | reverse complement strand
ATTTCAATGTGGAAAAAGGCGAATGTCTCTTTCTTTTTTCCATTTAGAAAAGAAGGAAGGCTTTCTGATATAGAGCGAGAAAAACCGGTCGTCATTCGACCGGTTTTTACTTTCTTATCAACCCTTTTTCGGTCTCCAAAAAGTTCTCTTTGATGAATGCTTCGATATAGTTTTTCGTGAAGTAAGGAAGAAGTGTGTCATATATCTTTTTCTTTGAAATGGGGCCTACTAATTTGGGTTGAACTACCGCGCTTTTTTTCATGATGGAGAAAGCCTGTTCTTTATGCAGCAGTGCGGTTTCTTTCGACGCCTCCACGCCGGTGCCAAAAACAACGGAAAACAGCAGAACGAGACAACCTGACAATATCCATCTGCATCTTTTTTTCATGGTCGTGAGCGAAAAATTCCTTTCTGCCAGTTTCGTATCATAATAAGTTGCGTTTGTATTACTTACTACCTGCATATATTCTACTAGATTCGACAAAGTATGTCAGGTCCCATTTATCTTATCCGGCGTTTTCGTTTTGTGATAGCGGATTATTTTTGGTTACATTCACGATTCGCGTGGAAATATAGACGCCGAGCACGACGAATAAGCCACCGATCGTCTGGTACCACGCTACGTGCTCCCCGATGAACAGAATTGCAAAAATGGATGCAAACACGGGAATGAGATTAAGGAAAATACCGGCTTTTCCTGCCCCTACCTGGGAAACGGCCGAGTTCCAGGAGATAAATGCCACAATGGAAGCAAATATACCGGTGTAAAGCACTGTTAGTACGGAGCCGGTCGACCATACAACCGGAATTTGGGCAACGAATATTTCATACATGGAAAAAGGAAACAGGATTGCGATACCGATCAGGATACAAACGAAAAATGTACTGTAACCAGGCAGAATATCCGTATACCGTTTTACCAGAATGGAGTAAATACTCCAGCATATGAGGGCGGCGATAACAAGCAGATCGCCGAGATTAAATGAGAACGCAAGCAGCGTGTCCAGAGAACCCTTGGAAATAATAAACAAAACCCCAACAAGCGAAAAAATCGTGCCGATCGTCTGATTTTTATTCAAACGCTCACGAAGAATAAAAAACGAGAGAATATAAATGACAATCGGTGTGGACGTATTGACCAGCGAAGCGTTAATGGACGTTGTATAATGCAGCGCAATATACAAAAGCGTATTGAACCCGGTTATGCCTGTAAATGCCATGAGAATGATAACAGCCATTTTTTGGCGCAGCAGAGGCCATTCTTTGCGCAGGCTCGACCAAATGAACGGTAAGAATACAATAAGTGCCGTACACCAGCGCAGGAAGGAGAGTGTATAAGGAGGTAGACTTTCCGTAATGGCCCGTCCAATTACAAAGTTTCCGCCCCACAATACATTCGCCAGCACAAGCAGCACATAAGGAGAGACGCGTATCATCGGTTTATTCACCACTCTTTGAAGTTTTTTCTAGTATATAACAGTTTTTATGTCTCTCCTATTGGTAAAGTGGTTAAGGGACAGGGGAAAAGTGGCAGGTGAATGATTGACTGCTTAAAACATCAAACGAAAATCCCTGCCTGCGCAGGCCCTCAATGATGGCGGGCAGCGCTTGAACCGTCGTAGTTTTCACCTGCGAATCATGCATGAGAATGATGGCTTTTTGTTTATTTTTGCTGCCGGAGAGAACGGCGGGCGTATTGGCGGAAGGTCCGTCGTCAAAAGTCAGGTAAGCTACCTTTTTGTTTTGTTCCTGTGCCTTTTTTGCTTTTTCCAAATCCTGTTTTATTCTTTTTAACTCCTTGATAAGCTCTTTGTTGGTTGTTTGAAGTTTCGCGTTCTCCCGCTGCACCTCATTCAACTGACGCACCGTATCATGATATGTATTCGCCTGGACGGAAGCGTAGAGTACAAAGATAAGAAAAAACACAATACTAACTGTAATCGCGCCCTTAATGGCTCTCGCCCCCGTTTCTTGATTGAAGCATTCTGTTAGATATGTATGATGGGCAACGGGTACTCATGACAGATAGCGAGGTTGTTTGACAAGGGGAGCCAAAACCCGTAACATTCAACCTGACATATTTATCGGTAAGGAGCAGAAATGATGCTGCGAAAATATAGTAAATTATCTCCCATTCAAGTTATTGTGACCGCATATTTTGTTGCCATTATCGTGGTTACCGGCTTGCTAAT
>NZ_DFMZ01000092.1:1293-7706 GCF_002375825.1 Aneurinibacillus sp. UBA3580 | reverse complement strand
ACGGCTTGCTAATGCTGCCGATAAGCCTGAAGCCGGGTGTACACCTTTCATTTGCGGACGCGCTGTTTACGGCAACCAGCGCGGTCAGTGTCACCGGGCTGACTACCGTAAGCACTTCAAGCACGTTTAGCGGATTTGGAGCGGGCGTGCTTCTCTTTGCTTTCCAGCTGGGGGGTATCGGCATTATGACGTTGAGCACTTTAATCTGGATTCTTCTTGGAGCACCCATCGGCTTATCACAGCGGAGACTTATTATGGTGGACCAGAACCGCTATAACCTTTCGGGTCTGGTTCAGCTTATGAAACTGGTGCTGGGGATGGCGCTGCTGTTTGAGGCGATAGGGACGGTCATTTTCGCATTCTATTTTTATTTTGCCGGGTACTGTGACACTCTTCGTACGTCTTTTTATTACGGTCTTTTTCATTCGATTTCTACATATACGAATGCAGGTTTTGATCTGTTTGGCAACTCGCTGATTGAGTATGCGCACGATTATTTTATACAAATTGTAACAATGGTTCTGATTATTCTCGGGGCCATTGGATTTCCTGTACTGATCGAGGTGCGGGAATATTTTTTCGGCGGCCACACCCGGTTCCGCTTCTCGCTCTATACGAAGATTACAACGCTGACCTTTGCGGTTCTGCTTGTGCTTGGCGCTATCGGCATCTGGATTATAGAAGACTCGCAGCGCTTTGCGGATATGGTGTGGCATGAGAAACTGTTTTATTCGTTGTTCCTTTCTGTTACGGCACGCAGCGCGGGACTGACAACGGTGGATGCTTCGGAATTGAGCGTGGCGAGCCAGCTTTTCACCTCGCTTCTTATGTTTATCGGGGCTAGTCCGTCCAGTGTGGGCGGAGGCATTCGGACTACTACATTGGCCGTTATCATTCTCACCATTATTACTTTTGCCCGGGGACGCAATGAGGTTCGAATTTTTGGGCGATCGCTTCGTCAGGAAGACATCAATAAGAGCTTCGTATTTTTTACTACCGCTTCAATTCTGGCTGTGGGCGGAGTAATGGTCATAGAGATGGCGGAGCAACAGAAGTTTGGACTTGCGGCTATCATCTTTGAGGTTTGCTCTGCGTTCGGTACGTGCGGCCTATCGACGGGGATGACGAGCGAACTATCTTCCGTAAGTAAAATTATGCTGGTGCTGCTCATGTACATCGGACGTATCGGCATGATGCCGTTCCTTTCCCTGTTCATTTCCGGAAAGTCAAGAGCGGATATTCATTATCCGGAAGAAAAGATTATCATCGGCTAAATTTCGTAGGGCAATGGACGCTTATCAGGCGTCCATTTCTTCTGACTAAATAACCAAAAAAGGTAAAAATGGTAACTTTATCTTGCGCATATTCGTATAGGAGAGTAAATAAAAGAGAGGAGGAGAGAGAAAAAATCCACCGTGTTTATTACGATTCGCAACATCAGCAAGAAATACGGTCAAAAAAGTGTGCTGAACAGCATCAATCTTGATATTGCGCAGGGCGAAATGTTCGGTGTGGCAGGCGAGAACGGGGCCGGAAAGTCCACGCTTCTCTCTATCATCGCGTCGGTCGTCAAGCCGAGCGGTGGAGAAGTGCTCATCGACGGTACCTCCGTGCATCGGGGCGGAGCCGCAATCAGAAAGCGCATCGGCTACGTCCCGCAGGAATTGGCGTTATATCCTTCCCTGCGCGGTATCGATAATCTCGCATTCTGGGGCAAGATGTACGGCCTCAGGGGAAAAGATCTGGTGCTGCGCATGGATGAAGTGATGGATATCATCGACCTGCGCGATAGAATCAAAGAACGCGTAGAGGCGTATTCCGGGGGAATGAAGCGCAGGCTGAATCTGGGAGTGGCGCTGCTGCACCGGCCCGATCTGCTGATTCTTGACGAGCCGACGGCCGGCGTAGACGTCCGCTCCCGCCGACAGATTATCCAGGCGCTCAAAGAGATGAGCAGGCGCGGGAGTACTATTCTTTACACCAGCCATCACCTGGAAGAGATGGAGGCGTGTGACCGTATTGGAGTTTTAAAAGGCGGAGAGCTCCTCGCCGTGGGCGTGACACAAGAGGTTCAACATTATTTGGAGGGGGAACAACAACATGGCAAGAGGTAAAATGCCACTGATTCTGGTGCTGGTAGTTCTGCTGGTAGCGGCAGGGGGACTATATTCGGCGTACGCTTTCTTCGACGTATTCAAAAGCAACAAAACCGTCTATCTCGAAGCGGAAGCGAAAGAAATGCAGAACTTTTCCGAGATGATAGAAGAATACAACCAGAAGTATAACGAGTACGCTAAACCGTATCTGGAAGGGGCTGTAGAACAGAAGATAGAGTTGTCCAATCTAACGGTTGATATGCAGACAACCGATCCGCAAGAGGCGAAAATCATGGAAATCGTAAAAGACGCCAAAGTGGTCGTGGAATCAAAAATGGACGATAAGAACAAAAAGAATTTCCTGAAAGCTGATGTAAATATAAAGAACAACAACGTCATCGGTGTCGAGTTCTTCTATGACGCTGAAAAGCTGGGATTCGGTGTTCCCGCTTTATACAACAAATACGGATATTTCAACTGGAAAGATAAAGCCGTCATCGAGCAGAAATACGGCATCCCGGGCATTCCGGAAAGCATCCCGTCCCAGAAGGAATACCTGGATCTTATCCAAATTCCGAAGGAAGAGCTGCAGCCGATTATGCGCGAGTACGCTATGCTGTATGCTGATAGCATCCAGAATGATCAGGTTAGCGTGAAGAAAAACGCCACATTTGAAGAGGCGGGCGTGAAAATGGACGCGAAGGAAATTACGGTTACGTTCACTCCGGAGCAATATAAGCAGCTGATGAAAAAGATGGCGGATAAAATTTCCAAAGACCAAAAGCTTCAGGACTTATTATATCCTCGCTATCAGAAATTAGCCGAGTTGACAGCATCAGGCTCGCCGGAAGATTTGCCGAAGCTGAGCAAAGAAGAGTTTAAAAAGAAATTCGCCGAATTCAAAGAAGAGGCAGACCGTTCGATCGATAACGGTGAGTACGGTGACGGTATAAAAATGATTGTCTATGCGGACAAAGAAGACAACATTCTCAGCAGGACGATTGAAATGAATGATACGAAATCCGGCGATAAAAATACGTTGAAGCTCGTGAGTTTCCAGGACAAAGAAAACAAAGACCATGTTGTTTTCGACGTAAACACGAAGAAATCTGACAATATGGAAGAAAAAGTGAACATCGCCTATGTAAACAAAAAAGAAGGCGAGAATTGCAAAGGCAATGTGAAGTTTACCATTGTCGATAAGACGGGCAGCAGCACGCTGACCGACGTGGTAGCGGAAGCCGACTTTGCAATGACAAAAGAGGGGAACAAGCAGAATCAGGACGTAAAAGTAAAGATTAATGACAACGAAAGTGGACAGTCTGAGCCGATTGTGCTGAGCTGGAAAGGTACGGTAACGAATAACGATAAAGATAAAATGCGGATCGCGGATTATAAAGTGGAAATGAGCGGGCCGCAGGACGATCCGACCATGCCGAAGAAGATTTCGCTCGATATGAAGAGCAACGAGAAATTCAACGTAGCGGGCGTGAAGCTGCCGGAGCTGAATGCACAGAACAGCATCAACCTCGCGACAATGACCGACCAGCAGATGATGCAGATTCAGCAGGAGATTCAGCAGGGAAGCATGCAGTTCATGATGAAAAATATAGCATTGTTCCAGCAGCTGGGTATTATTCCGGCAGACGCGGGAATGATGATGCCGTAATGCAAGAGGGGAAGGAGCCTGTCAAGGCTCCTTCTTATGCTTGCGGTATAGGAAAGGAGTGAGATTGCCGTTGTGCTGGTAAAAACCTTGATTTTAAAAGAGCTGACTTTATACTGGCGTGACCGAAAGGCGATTGGACTCCTGCTGGTGCTGCCGCTGTTTTTCATCTGGCTTTTTGTTCAGGTGCTCTCGCCTTATTTGTTTTCCAGCCGGTATAGCCAGGCGTTTGAGATTGCATTTGTGGATGAAGACCAAACGTTCAATACGCAGATGATCAGCCGGCAGTTGGAAGAGCTGGATTACATGAAAGGATTTATTACCGTACATAAAACAGAAAGAACGCAGGCAATGCGGATGCTTGAGACGAACCGGATTGCAGGCGCCATTATGATTCCAAAAGGATTTACGGCCAGCCTGTACAGCGGCGACAACTATCCGGTCGAATTCATCGGCAACCGGACGCGCAAAGAGCAGGCCGATCAGATAAAGAATCAGCTTATTAGCGCCATGAATGACCTGTCGGCCGGGCAGAGCGCCGTAAAGGCGGTCTGGCATGCCGCAAGAGATGGAGGGGCGAGTGCCGAACAGCTGGATCGGGTAATGAAAGACAGCGTGCTTGATTTCATGATGCGGGCGCTTGGACGCAATGAAATCTACGAGGAAATTACGCTTTCGTCGATTCCGCAGGTGCGTTTTCCGGAGTACTTTACGTCCGCGCTCGCGGTCGTATTCGTCAGCTTTCTCGGCATTCGGGGCAGCCGTTCCCTGGCTGAAGAGAAGGAGCTGGGAATGCTGGACAGGTTTCGGGCTGCGCCTGTCGGCATGTGGCAGGTATTTACCGGGAAGTTCTTCGGTATATTTCTGCTACTGTGGATACAGACCGCACTGCTGGTCATCGGAGCGAGCCTGTTATTCGATAATTACCTGGGTGCACAGCCGGCTTCGTTTCTGTTCGTTTTTACGGCGACTGCGTTCGCTGTTGCTTCCTGGTCGTTTTTGCTGGCGGTTCTCGGCTTGTTCTCCAAAGGGACGGAGATGCTCGGATACATCGGCACATTTTTTCTGGCTATTATCGGCGGGAACATTTATCCGTTGTTCTCCCTGTCGGACAGTCTGCAGACAGCGAGTGAATTTACGTTTACCCGGTGGGCCATGCACGGCATGCTGAAGATTTTCTCCGGTGACGAATCGCTTTCCGTCTGGCCGGAGACGAGGATGCTGCTGATCATTGGCTGTGTGCTGCTTACGATAGCCGCAATACTTCTGCCGTTTGTGGGGAGGAAGTAGATGTACGCAATATTACAGGTGTTAAAACTCAGGCTGCGGTTGATGCTACAGGATCGGGTGTTCCTTCTTTTGCTGTTGGCATTTCCCTTCGTATTCGTATTTATTTTGAATGCCACGCAAAGCTTTGAGAAACAGTCCGTTATTCCCGTGGCGGTAGCGGATGAAGACGGAAGCGATTATTCTAGATTAATCGTAGATCGGTTTGCGGCCAAAGAAGGCATACGCGTACTCCGTGTCAGCCGCGACGAAGCGTATAAGCTAACAGAAAGCTTTAAAGTAGAAGCCGCGTTCGTCATTAAGGCAGGGCTAAAAGACGCCATCCTGGAAGAAGATACAGACGATACGGTGGAGATGCTGAAGAATCCGGGCTCGCTGTCATACGGAATTCTTGGCGAGATGCTCGGCAGTGAGGTGATGCGGCTGTCGGCCAATGCGGGTGCCGCAAACAGCGCCGAACAGATCTATCGACTGTATGGATTGACATCACCCGCTTCAGGCTCTCTCTGGGAGAAGGTCTGGAAATATACAGATTCTCAATGGGAACCAAAGCCGCTGATGACGATTGATTATAAGGAGATGGCAGGCGGTGGTGTACAGACGGTGAACAGGTTGACGAGCGTATCGAATGCGGCGCTGACCGGAATAGGCATGCTGCTGGTGTTTATATTGATGTTTGTGACGCTGCACAGCCGGTGGTTGCTTGAGGAACGCGATAACGGAACGCTCAAGCGGATGATGTCCGTACCCGGCATGCTGTGGAAATTTTATGCTGGCAACATTGCCGCGCTAGGCCTGCTTTCCTTATTTCTGGTTGGCGTCTGCGCTGTGCTGGCCCGGCTTTTGTTCGGTGCTTCACTCGTATTTCATCCGCTGCAGTACGCGCTGCTTGGCGCGTATATATTTGCGGTTATCGGACTCGGTATGCTTTTCTCGGCGGTTTTTAAAACCGGTCGGCAACTTGAGACCGGGGCCCCGTTACTCGCGCTGCTGACCGGATTTATCGGAGGATGCTTCTGGCCATTCCTGCCGCTTACAGGCCCGGTCAGGACGTTTTCGTTATGCACGCCGCAAGGTTGGACATTGGCCGGTATGAAACCGCTGGTAGCAGGTGACTATCAGTTTTTGGACATTTTTCAGATTATGCTGGTTCTTCTCGGCTTTGGGACTGTATTATTTTTATATAGTTTCTACCATATCCGCAGGCAGGCAATTTCTTAAAGTCCATCTCGCTTAGTCTCTAAATTTTCAAAGAAAAAGCGTCCCGAGATCCATTTGCGTGGATTTGGGACGTTTCTTGCATTTCAGCTTTTCGCGATGGATGCCTTCGACGTATACTTGGCGTACACTTCAGAACGACGCTC
>NZ_DFMZ01000092.1:0-1152 GCF_002375825.1 Aneurinibacillus sp. UBA3580 | reverse complement strand
GCGTTCGCCTTTTTCTACATTAAAATCCTCTTCTCATTCCTTTCTCTTTTTTCCTTCGTACCACAAAAGTCAGCCGCCCTTTTTATGATTTTCATGCCGGGGTTGCGGCAGAAACACCAGAGTCGTTTTCTATCATTATCATTTTTTTTGTTTTTCTAACAACTGTATGTGTAAAAAAATCTTACATATGGCTTGAGTTTTTATTCAGATGATTTTATTATAACAGATAATTATATTAAATTCGGAATAGTTATTCCGAAATTCGGAACGGAGGAGTGCGGTGAGCAGGAATAAAACTGTGGTAAAATCGCTTGAAATATTACAGATATTTTACTCTCATGATCGGCTGACGCTTCAGGAAATGGTTGATGTAACGGGCATGCCAAAGACGTCTGTATATCGCCAGGTAAAATCGCTGGAAGAAATGGGATTTCTTGTCCGGGACGGTGAAGGAAAGTATTCGCTTGGTCTTATTTTTCTGAAATTGGGGCAGCTTGTGGCTGAACGGCTCGATATTCGGCAGATCGCTCTGCCTTTTATGCGCAGATTGCGTGATGAAATGAAAGAGGCGGTTAATTTAATCGTTCGGGAAGGCGATGAAGCGATCTACATTGAGAAGGTGGATACGCAGAATCCGGTCCGGCTTTATACGAGGGTAGGCAGACGCACGCCGCTGTATGCGGGAGCCTGTTCCCGGATTCTTCTCTCGTATATGTCTCTGGAAGAGGTCGAACGCTATATCAATAAAGTTGAATTGAAGGCGATTGCTTCCGGAACGATTACGGACCGGGATCAACTGTGGGAAACCGTTATGCAGACGAGAAAGAACGGGTACTCCGTCAGTTATTCAGAGCTGGAAGATTATTCGGCGGCGGTGGCCGCTCCGGTTTTTAACCACAGGGGCGAGGTTGTGGCCGGAATTAGCATGGCCGGGCTGGAAGCTCATTACCGGGGTGAAAATCTACCGCCGCTCATTGAAAAAATTAAGCGGACCGCGTTCGAAATTTCCCGTCAGCTTGGTTTTAAAGAAAACGGCCATGACTTTCCGGCCGTAACTTCGACGTGGAAATCATAAGAAGGACGACTGATTTTAGTGGTAGGAAGGAAAAGAGAGAAGTGAACGAGGGGGTGATTTCAATGGGGAAAAAGGCG
>NZ_DFMZ01000082.1:871-19326 GCF_002375825.1 Aneurinibacillus sp. UBA3580 | reverse complement strand
AATGAGAGAAAGGGCGGCTGACTTTTGTGGTACGAAGGAAAAGAGAGGAAAGAATGAGGAGAGGATTTTAATGTAGAAAAAGGCGAACGCCTTTTTCTTCCTCAGATCTTTTTTCCTCCCTCTTCTCCTTCTTTCTTCATGATTTTCACAGAAAACAGCTTATTAAGTGCTTCAATCTTTGCGTCGGTATAGTGCTTGTAGTTGTCGTTGTACGCCTTTGGCTCTTTCGGATTGGCGAAACGGGAGATGCTGCCGGTGACAGGGTGCACCCATTTGCTTGCAGCACCGCAGCCAAGCCCAATAATGGACTGTACCTCTTCCATAATCATAATGTTATACAGGCTCTCCCGACCCGGTTTTGCATAGCCTACATTCTCGAGATTGCCGAGGATGTTTTTCTGACGGTAGAGGTAATACGGCACATAACCGTTGTCCTTTGTCCAGCTCTCCGCCCTTTTCATCATCTCCTGAATTTCTTCGCGGCTTGCCACCCGATATTTCTCCTTGTTGCGCGTCATCTCTGAAGCGCGCTTAAAAGACAGCGTATGCACGGTAACAGACTCCGGCATGAGCTTCTCCGTCTCCGCAAGCGTATATTCAAACTCCGCCATACCTTCACCCGGCAGACCAATAATCAAATCCATATTAATATTATTCATACCGGATTGGCGTGCCAGGTGAAACTTATCAATCGTTTCCTGAACCGTATGATGGCGGCCGATCGCTTTCAGCGTTTCCTCGATATAAGATTGGGGATTGATACTAATCCGGTCGATGTTCCATTTGTTAAGCACAGCCAGCTTCTCGGGCGTAATCGTATCCGGTCGCCCTGCTTCCACGGTAATCTCCCGTACCTTATCCATATGAGGAAACGAGCTGTACATCTCTTCATACAGCATATCCATTTCTTCTGCCGTAATACTCGTAGGCGTACCGCCGCCAAAATAGATGGTTGTAATGCCCATATCGTTTTCCCTGAGCCAGCGACCAATCTCCCGCATTTCGTAATGAAGTCCGCCGAGAAACGAGTCGACAGATCCCTGTTTACCGTTAATAGCATAGGCCGGAAACGTACAATAAGCACATTTAGTCGGACAGAATGGAATGCCAATGTAGATGCTGACCTCATGGCGCAAATGATGCAAGTCAGGTACCATCGTCAACTGACGATCAACAATTTGCTGCATAAGTCTAATCTTTTCGTCACGAATCAGAAAATCTTCCTTCAATTCCCGGTGCGCCTGCTCCTTCGGTATGTTCTGCTGAATTCTACGGTGCAAAAGCTTTGTAGGGCGGATGCCCGTCAGGATGCCCCAGGGCTGCTCGATGTCCGTATATTGTTCAAGCACATCCAGCAGCGGATGGCTGATGACCTGTTTGGCCTGCTTGCGCCATTCCTTATCTTCTGGCTTATAAAGAACTTCGCGGGAATAGGACGATTCATACGTTTTCCCGCTCGCTTTCTCCACCAGACGGGCGTAAGCATGCAGTTCCTGCTCTCCATCCAGGCGCAGTTCAATTACAGCATCTGCATCAACCTCCGCGCCCGATTCAAAATTAACCTGAACCTTTTCAAAAAAAAGATGAATAATATGTTCTAAGGGCTGGCGGAACCTCTCCTCCACGCCCGTTACCTGTATAATCATAAAATAACCCCTTTAATTTAACGCTTTTCGTTACGAGTGTAGCGAAGTCCATGTAGAGGGTCAAGTGCAAACCTGAGTGGAACCCGGCTTTTTCATCCGATCCAATTTGACTAGTTTAAAATCCGGGTACATACATAGGAGAACTTTTTATTTTACATTTCCACTTCTTTTTAAATTTTGATACTATATATAAAGAAAAATCCTGTGAGACAAGATTGTTCAGAAGGAGTAGTGTCTATGGAAAAGCTAATGTTTCTAACGAAATTCCTCCGCTCGCCGAGAGACATCGGGAGCATAACGCCCAGCTCCCGCTTTCTCGCCAAAGCGATGGTGAAGCCGGTCGACTGGAGTTCTGCCAAGCATGTGGCCGAGCTCGGGGCCGGAACGGGAGTATTTACAAAATATATCGACCGCTTGCGTTCACCGGAATGCAAAGTGGTTATATTCGAACAGGATCGCGGCATGCGCCAGCGGCTTGAACGCCTGTATCCTGAACTGCACTATCATCATGATGCTTGCCAGATTACTTCCGCAATGAAGCAGTACGGAATTAACCAGTTCGACTACATACTGTCCGGCCTTCCTTTTACAAATTTCTCACAGGAGTTGCGTGATGAGATTATGAACGAAGTGGAAAAAGCGTTAAAGCCAGGCGGAATGTTCGTGGCATTTCAGTTCTCGCTGCAGATGAGAAAGCAGCTCTCAGAACGGTTTGAGAGGGTGAGCCTGGATTTTGTGCCGATGAATGTGCTGCCGGCATTTGTATATCGATGTGAAAAAGCCAGGTAAGTAATAGAAAGATGATGCGAGGCAGAAGATAATCGAATAACACGCTAAAACGTATATAACTTGACTCTCATATAAGAACCCCGATGCGGTTGTTTGCTTAAAACGACCGTATCGGGGTTCTTTACTGTGAAGTTCACCCCTTAGAATGGACATTGGAAAAAACCCTTGGTTTATCTGAAGAGAGAGGATTTTCAAACTAAACAGACGTTCGAATTCAACATTGTCGAAGTAGTTACTGCAACACCATCGAGAAGTAAAATAATATATTGCAAAACGACCTATGTCGTTATACTATGTAAATAGGGGGGGTGATTAAAATTGGATAGAGAAATAATGAAAGGTAGTATCGATATATTACTCCTTTTGGTTATTAAACAGAAAGATACATATGGATACGAGATTGTCCAAACATTAAAAGAAAAAAGTAATACATTTTATGAAATGAGTCACGGAACTCTTTATCCAGCTTTGAAACGTTTAGAGCAAAAGAGTTTGATTGAATCATACTGGGGAGAATCTGAGGTTGGGATACGAAGAAAATTTTATCGTATTACAATAAAAGGACAAATGGAGTTAGAAGAAAAACTTAATCAGTGGCACAAAATTCATAATTTAATTCAATCCTGTATATAGGGGGGATAGGAATGGATCGATTAAGAAAGTATATTGATGAAATTATTCAAGATTTAGATTGTGACGCTAATGAAAGGGAGGAGTTATCTGAAGAATTTTATGATCATCTTTTAGCTCTTAAAGATGAATATATGAATAAAGGTAAAACAAAGGAAGAAGCGGAAAAACTATCTATTAAAGAGTTTGGAAATTCGAAAATTATCTCTACAGATTTACAAAAGTTGATTTCCCCCTATCATAAAATAATAAAGAATCTATTTTGGTTTGTCTTTATAGCTTATTCCCTGATATGTATAAATAAACTTTTTTTAAGCCCACGTAGGCTTGCTAATATAAAATTTCCTGAGCATTACTTACCTAGTTATAATTTGATCCCATTTAAAAATACTTTTGAATATGCTACACAATTTCCAGATAGAATTGAAGTGTGGTTATATCCTTTATTTTACAAAGTGTTGCTTTTTATTCCTTTTGGATTTTTACTTCCATTTCTATTTAGAAACATGCAAAAGACAAAAAATACAGTTCTTTTAGCTATAATAGTAAGCGCAACAATTAAAACTTTACAATATATTACCCATTTAGGTGAATTTGATGTGAATGATATGATATTAAATCCGATTGGTGCTTTGATTGGATTCTACACGTTCATTCTACTAAGAAAAATAAACATAAAATCTTTTAACAAAAAGAGGACTTCTTATAAAAAAGCTTACTGATATCGATATAATTGCTATGTTAAAACATTAATGTTCACTTTTTGAAATCCTTTTTGTCTAAAAGTAATTTTCATATAAAAGACCGATAAATCACTATAAAAGCAGTGAATTACCGGTCTTTTTTGTAGAAAAAATTTTCTATGGTATTAAATCTATTGTTAATAATTAACCTGGGTTTTTAAGTGTTCCATACCCATCTAAAGTTACACCATCATTAGCTTTTCCTACAACAATATAATATGTTGAACCCGGTTGTAGACCACTAACATATTGAAGCTCGGTCCCATTATTTCTAGTAAAGTAAGCTCTACCTATAGGACTGGAACTCCCAACCTTAAACACGTCGATCCAATAAGTATTCGAAGGGCTTGACTCATAAGATGTGGCATTAGAATAAATAACAAGAGTACTAGCACCTGGTGCAAACCTCTGGGCTGTATCGGGATTAGTTGAAACTTTAATACTAAAAGTAAATTGATACGGCAAGAAAATAGTTCCGGCTGCCGTTACTTTTTCTAACTCATCTTTTGATACACTTTGGATTTGAATAGGATTTTGTTTATTCTCAGTTTCAGAAACTGCCTTAGCCTTTTTCAATAGTTCAGGGTCCTTTATATATTTTTCAATATCTTTGTTAAAAACCCGCGGATGCTCTCTAAATTTTCTTTCTGATTCTTCCGCCCATTCCTTCTGCTCTTCTAAGGTGCCAGATTCTAACTTATATACTTTTTGATCCTCCGAAATAATTGTTGCTTCGCTTGCAGATTGTTCATTAGTTGATGCAAAAACCGATGTAGCGTACGTTGGCGCTAATAGAGTTGCAGCTAAGGTAATGCCTAAAATAAGTTTTTTCATAATAAAACCTCCTCGTATAGTATGTTTAAGCCCCTCAAAATCACGAATTTCCAGTTGAATTTGAGAGACTATTAACCAAAAAACAAAGATATATTTTCCTCCCCTGTAACTGTAAAGAAGGGGAGGGGGACACCACGCACATCCAGATCATGGGACTGGACTTTTCATGATGTTCCTGGACAATGGTTCTTAGGATCGTTCAGGGAAACTCTCTATCCTCCTGTAGCTTTGACTACTTCAAAAGTCTGTTTCCCCGGTACTCGTTTGTACTTCTAACCCGCAGGCTGTTCTCTCTGACACTCCATGCTGGAAGATAGCAGCTTCCAGGCAGCCCATGGACCAGAGTAAGTTCTCATACGCGAGGCTGAGGCTGGGCGAGTGCGCCAGGGGCATCCTGAAGAGTCCATTTCCCTCGATCCTGTAAAGAAAGGAGGTCATCCCCATGCGGTTATATGTCGGAATTGACGTAAGCTCTCTCGATATGAAAATTTGTATGATGAATCAGGAGGGGGATACCCTCACATCCTTCACGGTGAAAAACAACCTTGAGGGTGCCCATTACGTACGAGATCAAATCCTTGCCCTTGCAGACAAACATCATAGCCAGCACATCCAGATTGGCCTGGAGTCTACCTCTGTCTATAGCTGGCATCCTGCGATGTTTCTCACAGATGATGAACAGCTTCGCAAGCGTCAAACGAAGGTCTTTACGATCAATCCAAAACTCATTCGAAAGTTTAAGGAAGCGTATGTGGATTTGGACAAGACCGATCAGATTTTTTATAAAGTGTATGTAAATATATTTTACATCCTTTTTTGGTAAATAAAGTAATAAATTATATATTAATTACAAAATGGTAATATTTTATAAATTTGTCGCTGTTTTCTTCCGATAATAAGGGGTGAATGATAAAAACGAGGAGAATGAAAAATGAGCGTAAGTTCTACTTATTTTAACAATCGTTCTGAATTTCAAATGCAAGCTACCTACATGACTGCAAGATTTATGCACGGATATCAGGGGAAGTTTGAAGAATTCAATGAAGTTATGAAAAATGCAAAAGAACCCATTAATCCGGCCCATGCAAAACAAATATCTGCTAAAGAATCAGCAGGAAAAATGGCAATGGGTACGAGTGAGTCATTGGTTAGACTTGCGGAACGAGGGGCAGAATTAGGCTTATGGGATGACAGTTTCTATCAACAGCGAATAAATCAAATAAAGCAACGCTCTCAAAAAAGTAATCATCTTGCGGTAGAAGAAAGAGCAGCAAATCAAAAAATGCAACTTCCTCAATTGTTAATTGAAAATAGAAGACAAGCTGCTACGGCTATGTATGAACAAAATTTGTTTTAGTTAAAAGGGATTGTAATCGAATTCTTAACCCTTCCTTACGTCTAAGCAAAAAGGGGGTAAAAGCACGAGGCCTTCACACCCTTTTCCAGCCTTTATTTATTTTCCACAATCAACGTAACCGGCCCGTCATTTACAAGAGCAACGTCCATCATCGCCCCGAAAACGCCGGTCTCTACGTTCAGTCCCTGCTCACGCAGCTTATCATTGAAAAAATCATACAGCGGCTTAGCCTGTTCGGGCCGGGCGGCTTCCACGAAGCTGGGACGCCTTCCTTTGCGCGTATCCCCGTATAGCGTAAACTGCGATACGGAAAGAATAGCGCCCCCTTCGTCCTTCACCGAACGATTCATTTTCCCGTTCTCATCTTCAAAGATTCGCAGATTGGCGATCTTCTCCGCCACATATTCCGCATCGTCTTTCGTATCCCCATGCGTAATCCCGACCAGCAGAACAAGTCCCCTTTCGATCTTCCCTACAATTTCTCCGTTTACGGTAACGGATGCTTGTCTGGATCGTTGAACAACTACGCGCATCGTGCGACAACCCTTTCTACGTATTCATCACCCGGCGTACGGAATACACATCGCGGATCTTCTTGATTCGCTCCACGACCTTATGCAGGTGATCGAGATTCTGAATTGAAATCGTCATATTAATCCTCGCCACACGGTTCTTATCCGACTTTCCGGACACCGCAGAGATGTTCGTCTTCGTATCGGCCACCGTCGCCAGCACTTCGTTAAGCAGCCCGCTCCGATCATGCCCGGTAATTTCAATATCGACATTGTACTCATGCTTTAAGTCCGCATCCCATTCGACCGGAATAAGACGCGCCTTATCCTCTTCGCTACAGGACTGAAGGTTTAAACAATCCTGACGGTGTACGGAAACGCCGCGGCCTCGGGTAATGAATCCGACAATGTCATCTCCGGGAACCGGGTTACAGCATTTCGAGAAACGAACAAGAAGGTTATCCACGCCTCTGACGCTTACGCCCTGGTCCGGGCGCTTACGGCGCGGCGCTTCCTGCTTAATCTCCGCAATATTGGACTGCTGTTCTTCCCGTTCTTTGCGCAGTTTGTCGGTTAAACGGGTGGCAATCTGCGCACCGGTAATGCCGCCGTAGCCAACCGCGGCAAACATGTCTTCTTCGCCCTGGAAGTTGAACTTGTTCGCTACTTCCTGCAGATTATCAGGCAGCATGACTTCCTTCGGTTCGAAGTTATTTTTACGCAGTTCGTTTTCTACCATCTCGCGGCCTTTGGCCACATTTTCTTCCCGCTTCTCTTTTTTGAACCATTGTTTAATCTTGTTGCGGGCATGGGATGACTTCGTAATCTTCAGCCAGTCGCGGCTCGGTCCATAGCTGTGCTTCGACGTTAACACTTCGATAATATCGCCTGTCTTTAGCTGATGATCGAGCGGTACAATTTTGCCGTTCACCTTGGCGCCAATTGTGCGATTTCCCACTTCGGAGTGGATGCGGTACGCAAAATCGAGAGGCACGGAACCTTTTGGCAGCTCGATGACGTCCCCTTTCGGAGTAAAGACAAAAACAAGGTCGGCAAACAGGTCCATTTTTAAGGACTCCATGAATTCCTGTGCGTCTTTTGTCTCCTGCTGCCATTCAAGAATCTCACGGAACCAGGAAAGTTTCGTTTCAAAACTCTCTCCGTCCCCGACCTTTTTCCCTTCCTTGTAGGCCCAATGGGCTGCAATCCCGTACTCGGCAATCCGGTGCATCTCCACTGTCCGAATCTGTACTTCCAACGGCTCGCCGTTCGGTCCGATAACGGTCGTATGCAATGATTGGTACATGTTCGCCTTCGGCATGGCAATGTAGTCTTTGAACCGGCCAGGCATCGGCTTCCACAGTGTATGCACAATCCCCAACGCCGCGTAGCAATCACGAATGTCATCTACAATAATCCGTACCGCCAGCAAATCATAAATCTCGTTAAACTCTTTGTTTTGCTTTACCATCTTACGGTAGATGCTGTAGATATGCTTCGGACGGCCGGAAATCTCGGCTTTAATATGAATCTCCTGCAGTTTCTCCTGCAGGGTGGCAATAACGCCTTCGATAAAATTCTCCCGCTCCGCCCGCTTCTTCTTCATTAAATTAACAATTCGGTAATACTGCTGCGGATTGATATAACGAAGTCCCGTATCCTCCATCTCCCATTTGATGGAGGCAATCCCAAGCCGGTGCGCCAGCGGAGCGAAAATCTCAAGCGTTTCGTCGGAAATCTGGCGCTGCTTCGCTTCGGACAGATGCTTGAGCGTCCGCATATTGTGCAGCCTGTCAGCCAGCTTAATTAACATCACGCGCAGATCTTTGGCCATCGCAAGAAACATCTTCCGGTGGTTTTCCGCCTGCTGCTGCTCTTTCGACTTGAATTTAATCCGTCCCAGCTTGGTAACCCCTTCGACCAGATTGGCCACTTCCGTTCCGAATTCCCGGGCAATTTCCTCGCTGGTCACGTCTGTATCTTCGACTACATCATGCATAAACGCCGCTGCCACGGTTACTGCATCCATCTGTAAATCGATAAGAATACCGGCTACAGCGATTGGATGAATGATATACGGCTCTCCTGATTTCCGCACCTGACCGTCGTGGGCTTTGCGGGCAAATTCGTATGCCCGCCACAGAAAATCGACGTCTTTTTCCGGCAGATACTTTTTCGCATTCTCTATAACCTGATCGATTGCGGTCTCAATCGCCGTTTCGATGCTCATGACACTATCTCCTTTGCCACTCCCCTGGAATATTACCTTTTATTATCTGTGAATTGTAAAGGAAAGTAAAGAGGGGGCTGATTCCACATGTCCTACCTGATGCAAAAAATCCTTCCCATGTGGACAACAAGGAAGGATCTCACACTATCATTAATATTGTACCAGCGTGAAAATATCATGCTCAGGGCCAAGCTTCTCACGGCCGTTGAGGTAAGTCAGTTCAATAAGAAACGTCAGACCGACAATTTCCCCGCCCAGTTTTTTCACCAAATCAATGGTCGTCTGAATCGTGCCACCGGTCGCCAGCAGGTCGTCGGCAATCAGCACGCGCTGTCCCGGCTGAATAGCGTCTTTGTGCATGGCCAGCGCATCTTTTCCATATTCAAGAGAATACTCTGCTTGAATTGTCTCAAACGGGAGCTTTCCTTTTTTGCGTACCGGCGCAAAGCCGGTTCCTAACTGAACGGCAAGCGGACAGCCGATTACGAAGCCGCGCGCTTCCGGTCCCACAATAATGTCCGGCTTCTTCTCTCGTGCGAATTCAGCCATCCGGTCGATCGCCGCACGGTATGCCGGTCCGTCCTTAAGCAGCGTCGTAATGTCTTTAAAACGAATGCCTTTCTGCGGATAATCGAGGATGACCCGAATCTTCTCTTTAAAATCCATGGTATATCTTCTCCTTTACAGGGGCGTCCTGCAGCGTAAATCGCTTCAAAAACGCACGCAATGATTGGTATGAGGAATATAAAAGCTCGGTTTCAAGCTCCAGCGCTTCCTTCTGCCGCTGGTACACAATTGATTCCGTTAAGTCCCGCTTTTCTTTCGCTTCTGCCAGCTGGTAACTTTGCTCATCTCGATTAAGAAATCCGAGGTCGCGGAATACTTCCAGAATGAACAAAACAGCGGACGGCGTCAATTTTTTCGCCTGCGCAAGCAGCGGAATATCGTTGTGTCCTAATGTTTTGTGGTGGTATACAGTTTTATACACTTCTTTAAACTGTTCACGAGAAGGCAGGGACGGCAGTGTGTTCGGCTCTTCATCGAACAGGCAATACAGTCGTTCCAACTCCGGTTGGGCACCCAGCGCTTCTTCAAGTTCTTGATAGGAATGGGGTAAATCATACAATACCAGCTGGCGTGTTGCCGAATTCGGCTCCAGATGGAGCGTACGCCATCCTCCGGCATGCTGTTCCAGCTGACGACGATTCTTTTCCCGAAATGCGACAATGCGTGCCGGCGCATTGCCGTCCAACTGTTTTATCTTCTCCGATTTATTGCGTGTCCCGCGCCAGTCAAATACCTGCAAACCCGGTACGGCTAGATCTTTGAGAATGAACTGCGCCCTGCGCTGATTGTTCCACTCATTGACTGCAAGCTCGCCCACTATGTTGGCCTCATCCTGCAGGGTCAGCTCGGCTGCCTGATCTGCCATCTTAAAACCAATGCCATCCAGTGTCACACCATCCTGACGAAACTGGCATTTCACATGGTTTTGCTCTTTTCCGATCGTGCGCAGATCGGCAATCTCGACGCCTTCAATGAGAATCTTGGGGCTTGGATTGCCCAGACCGAACGGCGCAAGCTTCTCCAGTTGTTCAATCGTTTCCAGAGTCGCTTCCGAAAGCCGGCAGACCGCATCCACCTTCGTGATCGGAATGTAATCGTCGGCAGTCAACCATTTCCGGGCCAATTCATTCAAGCGGTGACGAAGTTCCGGTACGTCACCTTCGGCCAGTGTCATGCCCGCCGCCATTGGATGGCCTCCATAATGCGGCAGGATGTCCGCGCATTCCGTCAATGCTTCATACATATTAAAACCCGCGATGCTGCGGGCGGACCCTTTGGCTTTGCCATGCTCTGAGTTAATGCTTAATACAATGGCCGGACGGTAGAATTTCTCGACCAGACGTGATGCCACAATACCGATGACGCCTTCATTCCAGCCTTCTTTGGCTACCACCAGCACATTCGTTTCTTCTTCCGGCATCGCCAGCACCAACTGCTCGGCTTCAGCTGCAATCGCTTCTACCAGTTCCTGACGCTCCCTATTCAAATCGTCCAGTTCCCGCGCGTACCGCTCCGCATCCTCAGGATTGCTCGTGATAAACATCTTGACAGCCCGGTCCGCCGTTTCCAGTCGGCCGGTCGCGTTGATGCGGGGCCCCATGCCGAAGCCGATATGATATGCCGAAACTTTTCCTTCGATACCGCACACTTTCTTGAGTGCCTGTACGCCCGGGTTAACCGAATGCTCGAGCGCTTTCAGCCCCAGCTTCGCAATGAGACGATTCTCGTCCACCAGCGACACGAGATCGGCGATGGTACCGATAGCCGCAATTTCAAGCAGATGGTGCGGAAGATCACCAAGCAATGCATGCGCAAACTTAAATGCCACCCCGGCTCCGGCCAGCATTTTGAACGGATAAGGACAGTTCGGCTTCTTCGGGTTTACTACTGCGTATGCATCCGGCAGGGTCTCCGGCGGTTCATGGTGATCGGTAATGATTAAATCAAGGCCGAGCTCTTTTGCCAGCTCAGCTTCTTTTACGGCGCTGATCCCTGTATCCACTGTGATGACTACAGAAAATCCGCTTTCCGCCGCTTTTACCAGCGCACCTTCATTTAATCCGTATCCTTCCGTAAAGCGGTTAGGAATGTAATATTGAAATGTGGCGCCGGCCATCCGCATCGTGTGAATCATGATGCTTGTGCTCGTCACGCCATCCGCGTCGTAATCACCATAAATCAGAATCCCCTCGCCGTGTTCAATAGCCCGCTTAATGCGTTCAACTGCCGCATCCATGCCGTCAAGCAGGAACGGGTCATAGAAATCCTGCAGGCTGCCGCCAAGGAACTTCTCCGCCGCCTCTGCAGTCTGAATCCCCCGTCCGACAAGCAATTGGGCCAGGAGCGGCGAAATATGTAATTGCTGCTGCAGTTGCAGTGCAAGTTCTTGGTCAACCTCTTCTATTTTCCAGCGGGTCTTCGATTTTACCAAAGTTTTCTCCCACCTCTCCCTTAAACACTTGTTCATTATACTAGAGAGAGGAAAAAACGGGCAACTATTGTTTAGTGCAAAATCGGACCTTCCCGCTCGGTTATGTCTGTTTCATGAAGCGGAGGGTAGTAAGTATCATTTTCTCTGGCACGTCCGTATGGATTAATGTGTACGAATACATTCTGCACATTTGCAAAAGTATCCAGCAGCACACGTTTCACCTGTTTGCCGATACGGTGTCCTTCTTCCACCGTGCTCTGCGCGTCTACGCTGATTTTTACATCGACGATAACGTAATGTCCATGCTCCCGGGCCAGCAATTCGTCAACGCGCAGCACGCCGGGTACCATTGCCGCCGTCTCACGCAATTCCTTGCTCTTCTCTTCATCCCAGACTACATCAAGCGTGCTGTGAATCGATTCTCGAAGCATGCGGTATGCCATTTGAATCACAAGTCCGGACACGAAGACCCCTGCCACCGGATCAAGGTAGACAAGCGCCGGGTAGCCCAGGCGCTGACCAAGAATGGCTCCGCCAATCCCAATTAAAGCAGCGAATGAAGAATATACATCCGAACGGTGTTCCCAGGCATTGGCGATAATTGCCTGACTGTTTAGCTCTTTGCCAATACGGTATTTATAACGGAACATCCATTCCTTAACCCCCATTGAAATAAGGGCAACATATACGGCCAGCATACCTGGAGCGATAATCGGCGCAAAAAATGATTGTACCGTATTATATGCCATCTCAAATCCCACTACAAACAAAATAATCGAAACGATAATGGCGGAGATAGGTTCCGCTTTACCATGGCCGTATGGGTGCTCAGGATCGGGCGGAACCTGTGAAGCACGCAGTCCGATAAGTACCGCAAATGATCCCACAATATCTGAAGCTGAATGAATCGCGTCTGCCAGCAGCGCTTTACTATTGGCAACCACTCCAATAATCGCTTTGACAACCGCCAAAGCAAGGTTGCCGACAATGCCTACCCAGGCAGCGAATCTGGCTTTGGCAAACCGTTCTCCACGCATACGCTAACACTCCTTTATTCCCTCTACGGCAGATTTTGTGCGTGAAAAAACCGCGGGCGCACCCCGCGGTTTTATCCTGTTTCCTTATAGTATGGCTTCCTTACGCTTCATTATTAGCAAGAGCCATTTTTTTCTTTTTCAAATCACGCTCTCTCCATGAAACCCAAATCTGACTCGCGATAAAAATGGAGGAGTAGGCCCCGAAAATTAACCCGATAATTAGTGCCAGCGTAAAATGACGAATGCTCTCTCCACCGAAAATGTAGAGGGCCAGGGCACAAATTACCACGGTCAAAACCGTATTAATAGAACGGGCCAGCGTTTGACCAATACTGTAATTTACGACATCTTCAACATCTTGTACCGTTTTCAGTTTAGCATGCTTCAGATTATCACGAATCCGGTCGAAGATGATGATGTTATCATGAATCGAATAGCCAACGATTGTTAGAATGGCAGCAATAAACGTTAATTCTACTTCAATTTGAAAAAGACTGAACAACGTAATAACGAGAAACACGTTATGCAAGAGTGCGATAATCGATGATAACGCGAAACGAAACTCAAAGCGAATCGTAATATAGATGACGATCCCAATCGAAGCCAATAACACGGAATACAGCGCAGAGCGCGCCAGCTCCTGACTGATAATCGGATTGACCGTGCTCTCCTGTAAAGATACATCTTTGCCGTATTTCATCTGCATGGCTTTGGTCAGCTTGGCGAATTCATCCTTATGAATCGGTTTCGCAAATTGAATCACAGCCATATCCTTCTTGTCGCCCGCCGTTGTTACACTCCCCGGCTTCAGACCCGCTTGTTCCACGCTTTGTTGTACTTCAGACTCGTTAAACGTTTTGCCGATTTGCACCTGCACCCTTGTCCCGCTTTTAAAGTCGACTCCAAGATTCAATCCGATCGTTAGAAGTGAAATAATCCCGGCAATAATCAGCACAGCAGAAACAAGAAAATACTTTTTTCTATGTTTTACGAAATCGAATTTATAGTTACTAAAATCATAGTTCACGGATGTCACGCTCCTTTACTCCGTAATAAGAAGGTTTATTAAACAGGTTTGAGCGTACCGCCAGACCCATCAAGAAACGGGCACCAGCCACCGACGTGAACAGGCCGACGAGAATACTTAAGATGAGAGTCACCGCAAAGCCGCGGATCGCACTCGATCCGAAGTAGAACAAAACCAATGCACCGATAATACTCGTAACATTGGCATCAAGAATGGTGCTCAATGAACGTTTAGAACCGGCACGCAGTGCGGATAAATACGATTTACCGCTCCGCAATTCTTCTTTAATTCTTTCATACATAATAATATTTGCGTCCACGGCCATACCAATCCCGAGAATAAAGGCAGCAATGCCCGGCAGCGTAAGCGTAACACCCATAAGGTTTTGCAATAAAAGCAGCAAATAGATATATGCCACTACTGTAATGCAGGCAATGAAGCCCGGCATTCGGTAGTACACAATCATGAACAGGAAAACGATGAGTGTACCGACAACACCAGCTTCTATTCCGCTCTCAAGCGCTTCTTGTCCCAGCTTCGCCCCGACGCTTGTCGAGAATACTTCCTTCATTTTCACCGGCAGTGCGCCAGCATTAAGGATAGCGGCCAAATCCTTGGCTTCCTGGATGTCCTTCTGTCCATCAATCTGGGCAGTTCCGTTCGGAATTACTTGCTGGATGACCGGCGCAGTAATTAACTGTTCGTCAAGGAAGATGGCCATTGGCTGTCCTACGTATTTCTGGGTTACGTTAGCGAACTTCTTCGGGTCTTTAAACTGCAGCGTCACAACCGGCTGCTGTGTCTGCGGATCCAGTACGCCCTGCGCACCATTCTCCGCCAAATCGCTTCCGCTCATTAGTATATTTCCCTGCATATCACGGAACGTCAAATTCGCAGGCTTTCCAATCATATCACGGGCTTTTTCCTGATCTGTAACACCGGCCAGGCGGACACGGATCCGGTTCTCGCCTTCTGCCTGAATCTCCGGCTCGGCTATCCCCAGCTTATTCACCCGATTATCCAGCGCCTTCGTTGCGTCTATTAATGTTTGTTTCGTCACCTTCTGTTTTTCATCGAGGGGCGACACCTCATATAATATTTCAAATCCCCCGCGTAAATCCAGGCCGAGGGTCGTGCCCATCGCTACTTTTTTCCCAGTCAAAGCAACCGTAGCAAAAACAACAGCTACAATAACGAGGAGAGTAACAAGACGACTCCACTTAATCATCTCCCGTAGTTCCTCCTTTTTCAAGCAATACATTTTATTATAGCCACTCCTATTTTTCACTGTCAATTTACCCTTCCCCTTAAAGGAAATTCAACAGCGCATAGAAGCTATACTCTATACTCTCCTCTGCTTCACAGCTAAACATCCGTAGAAACAAAAGAAAACGAGCGCACACCACTTTTTGTGCGGCCCGTTATCTTTTACGTATACGCAAAACATTTGTTTCGTAAAATCAAATGACAAATTGTTCACGTTTTCTTACATTGACCCGCCTTTGTACGCACGCATGGTCATCCAGTTCATCCAGCGGCCGGGCTTTAAGGACAAAATGTCGTTGACCACCTTGTGAAGCGGCGGCATTTCCTTATATTTTTCCGAAACACACTCCCAGATTTCTTCCATTGTAATATCCTCATAACCCAGCATTGCAAATTCTTGTACTTTAATCTCGCACACGTACGCCAGCTTCTCGTCAAGCGGCTGTTTCTGTATCATAGGTAAAGCCTCCTGTCTCCGTTAATTTCAGGCATGTTTGCTTGGGGTACATGCATATGCTGTCAACAAATATGCATGGGAAAAGAGAGGACATATTATGACGAAACAAACATTTATGAAAGGAACGCTCATTCTTATTCTTGCCGGTCTGATTGTCAAAGTACTCGGCTTTATCAATCGGGTTATGCTGGCCCGGATTATCGGGGCGGAAGGTCTTGGACTGTATCAGATGGCAGTCCCGACGTTTGTCCTGATTATCTCCCTCGCCACCTTTGGTTTAAACGTCTCGGTGTCCAAGCTCATCGCCGAAGCGGATGCGCAGGGAGAGAGCGGAAAGGTACGGGCTATCCTGCAAATGTCCCTCGTTATCGTATTCGTACTTAGCATTGTCTTCACCGCGATCATGCTGGTGGGCGCTTCCGTAATTTCCCGTTATTTCCTTACTGACGAACGGGCATTTTATCCGCTCATAGCCATTGCACCCATCGTGCCCATTGTTGCCGTATCCTCGGTGCTGCGCGGCTATTTTCAAGGCAAACAGAACATGGTGCCGACCGCAAGCTCGCAGGTCGTAGAACAAATTGTCCGCATGTTTACCGTCATCATTCTCGCATCCTGGCTTATGCCTCACGGGGTGGAATACGCTGCGGCGGGCGCAATGATCGGTGTCGTCCTCGGAGAAGGCGTCGGCATGCTAAGCCTCTTCCTCCAGTTCCGCAGACAGCGCTTACCGAAACTGCTGAAACGGCACAGCCTGTCCGGTCTGCTGGATAAGAACCGTGATACCTTCCGCAGCCTCCTTGATATCTCAATCCCGGTTACGACCAGCCGGATCGTTGCCTCGTTGACATTTTTTATCGAGCCGATTGTCGTTGCGCAGAGCCTTTTACTGGCCGGGATTTCTGCGAGCACCGCAACCAGCTTTTACGGTCAGCTGGCTGGAATGGCCATTCCTCTCTTACTCTTTCCGACTTTTATTACGTATTCGCTTTCGGTTTCGCTCGTTCCTGCTGTCGCGGAAGCCGCTGCACAAAAAAATGACAAACTTATCTATCGTCGAATCTATCAATCCGTTCGGCTAGCACTCGTCATCGGTGCCCCCTGCGCCGCCCTGCTGTATGTCTTTGCCGAACCGTTGGCCACCCTGTTGTATCACGATGAAAAAGTCGGGCATTTTCTGAAGCTGATGGCCCCTTACTCTATCTTTCTGTATTTTCAGGCGCCGCTGCAGGCCGCACTTCAAGGGCTTGATCATGCGAAGGTGGCAATGCGCAACACCATCATCGGCGCTCTGTTGAAAACGGCCGCCATCTTTCTGCTCGCATCTCGTCCGGAGCTTGGCGTTGACGGAGTGGTACTCTCGGTCAATATCAGCATTCTATCGGTAACGCTCCTGCATTTCTTCAGCATCAGCAAAATCACGGGCTTCACAATAGAAGTAAAAGATTTGGCTAAAGTGGCATTCAGCGTAGCGCTTTCCGGTTATACCACCCTGCATATGACACGCTACTGGTCGCATTTGATGGATTTATCACAAGCGATGCTGCTCGCCTCCTGTCTGGGGCTTATCATTTATACGCTGCTGCTTATCTGGCTGCGGGTGCTCGGCAAGCAGGATGTGCAGCGTATTCCATGGGTCGGAGCGGCACTTGCCCATTTCCTTCCTAAACGCTAAAAAACCAAAAGCAGACAGAAAATAAGGCGTTATTTCCTCTGTACCGAATGGCATTCTTCCAGACGTCGGAAAGACATCCTTTTTTTGTCTGCTTTTCTACAGCCAGCGCTTTCGTTTGAAATAAAGAAGCATAAGGGCGATTACGGTGAATAATACAGCCATGATTATCCAGAAGCTGTATGCCTTTTCCTCTCCCGGCAAAGGCACATTCATGCCCATCAGTCCGGTAATAAACGTAAGCGGCATCATGATAGTAGAAATAATCGTCAGAATCCGCATGGTCTCCGTCGTCTTGGCGCTTACGATAGAGTAGTACGTATCAAGCGCTCCGTTTACGAGATCGCGAAACGTCTCCGTCGAATCGACGATGCGTTCAAGATGGTCGACTAAGTCGATATAGAACGGAATGTTTTCCTCATTGATTTCAAACAACATGGTCCCATTTACAGGTGCGAAAATTCTCTTCTGCGGCAGGATTACGCGGCGGATTAAAATGATGGTCCGCTTCAGTGCCAGGAATTCCTCGGTAATCTCTTCCATTTGATGTTCGTAGATTTCATCTTCCAATTCGTCAATCCGGACGCTAATCCGGTCCATAATCGGAAAATATTCATCCGTAATACCATCGACAATGGAATATAGCAGAAAATCCGGCCCCCGGTTCATAAACTGCTTGCTGTGCAGGCTTGTCGCCGCAATCCGCCCGATCGAAGGCATGGGCCGTTTATGAATCGTTACAATATAATTCAGTCCTAAAAATACATTCAGCTCAAGTGTAGTAATCTCATTATCGCTTTCCTCATTGTAGCGGAGAGCATGAATGACGAAAAAATAATAGTCTTCATAGTCGTCGACTTTTGCCCGGGGGCTTACATGCAGGCAGTCTTCGATCGCCAGTGGGTGAAACCCGAAAATGTCGGCCACATACTGCAGCTCGTCGTTGCCCACGTCGTACAGATCAATCCAGAGCAGATCTTCCGGCGAGCGCAGGAAGCTATGCACCTGATTCAGGTCGACGTCATGCTGCATCGCTTGCTGTGAATGGTTATAAAAATATGTTTTAATCACAAATTTCCACCCCCTGTCATACAGGCAGGCAGGCGCCGGGCACGCCCGCTGCTTTTATCATCATACGAAAAAACATCCACGCTTTCAAACAGAAATATGGAAAAAACCACCATAGATTCTCAGCAGCAACCCCGGCATGAACATCACGGGAAGGACAGATAACTTTTACGGTACGAAGGAAAAGAG
>NZ_DFMZ01000082.1:0-768 GCF_002375825.1 Aneurinibacillus sp. UBA3580 | reverse complement strand
GGTACGAAGGAAAAGAGGAAAGAAAGCGAGGGAATGATTTCATGGTTTTCACACAAAATGGCGCAGTCCTCAGCATAATTCGTCCTCCCTATTCATAGGATTGTACAAAAAAGCGAGGTGTATCCCATGCTGAAAATGAGCCAAATAAAGCTCCCCATGCTGGCCGGATTTATCTATACTTTCACCATTGTTCTACTCGGTGCCGTCGTTACTTCTCTCATTCTCGCCTTTACCGAAACACGCGAATCTTCCCTTCCGACTGCCGTCTACACGGTAAACGGGCTTGCCCTGTTCGTCGGCGGTTTCGTCTCCGGCAAGCGCGGCGGCATGAAAGGCTGGTACTACGGCGGCATGACTGGCATTCTCTATTCCATCTTCATCACATTGCTCAGCTTCCTCGGCTTCGATGCCAAACTCGGTATAAGCAGCCTCTATCACCTTCTGCTCGCATTCCTGGTTGCGGCAGTCGGGGGAATCATCGGAGTTAACTTGTCGAAGAAATAAGCGCAGCCTATCAAATAGCTTTAAGTTAGTAGAAAAAGGTCCAAAAACTTGACTTGTGCGCTTCCTCATAGAATATAACACGAAAAAAAGCGGGGGGCACCCGCTTCCTTATTATTAGCCTTCTTTATTCCTGTGAAAATTGTGAGGAAAGAAGGGGAGAAAGAGGAAATGAGATCCAGGGAAGAAAAAGGCGTTCGCCTTTTTCTTCATTGAAATCCTCTCCTCCTTCTTTCCTCTCTTTTCCTTCGTACCACAAAAGTCAGC
>NZ_DFMZ01000075.1:24261-39974 GCF_002375825.1 Aneurinibacillus sp. UBA3580 | reverse complement strand
CACGATTTTCACAGAAAAAGGGCAGAACAAATGCGGTTCTGCCCTCCTTTGTGGAATCACTGCATACGGCCGCCGCCGAGCTGTTGCTCCGCCATCATGACCAGGCGTTTGGTGATTTCTCCGCCCACAGAGCCGTTTTGACGAGACGTCGTATCCGGTCCCAATTGTACACCGAATTCAGTAGCAATCTCATACTTCATTTGCTCCAGTGCCCCGCGTGCTTGCGAGGCAAGCAAGTTGTTCCTGTTTCTAGCCATTGTTATGTTCCCTCCTTGAGATGAAGTGCCAGATACATTTATATGGTTCCTTATGAAAGGAAAAACATACATTTCAAAGAAAGGATTTTTTTCTGCTCTTTGTGGCCTTGTTGATTCTTGTTTTAAACGGTAGCTTTCTTATTTTTTGCACTTATCACTTATATAGTAAAGAACTTACACAAAATTTACGTTATTCCACTAATATTGACAAAATATTTATGCTTTTATGTTATTGTGTGCGTAACTATGTAACAAGTGTATTTTAGCTTACAGCATTTTAGGAGAGAAAGGATGAAGAAGATGGTTCAATCTGCTGGAAAGTTAAAGCCTGAGTTTTCTTCCCTGGTGGTAAAGTTGGCAAAACGATCGGACGAAATAGAGAAAGCATTACAACTACGTTATCGGGTATTCGTCGAAGAAGCCGGAAACTTCTTCATGATGAATGAATCAGGAATGGAGCAGGACAGATATGATGCCTGTTGTGACCATTTAATTGTAACCGATTTAGAAACCGATAAAGTGGTTGGAACGTATCGTTTACTGCCGGGAGATAGGACTACGGAGACGGCTGGATTTTATTCAGAGACAGAATTTGATTTAGCCGGCTTACAAGAATACAGGATGTTTACACTGGAACTGGGAAGAAGTTGCACCGCTCCGGAATACCGCAATGGAAGAGTCATCCAAATGTTATGGGAAGGGATTGCGGAATATATTAAACAGCGGGACGTTCGATATTTAATTGGCTGTGCCAGCTTGCATGCGACAGATATTCAATCACGCAATGAGATTTATACAATGCTCATTAAAACCGGAATGATTACCAATCGTTTTGGAATTTCTCCTCTCATCACTCACCGTATTGACAGTCTTCAAACCCTGGATTTTGAGTTTTCCCAAAAAGATATGGTTCGCAGACTCCCCTCACTTATGAAAGGATACTACTGGCTTGGCGCTGAAATAGGCGGAGAGCCCGCCTTCGATCCGATATTTCATACGACCGATTTTCTCACTATACTTGACCCTCGTAAAATTTCCAAAAGATATAAGAGACATTTTTTTATCGAATAAATTTTACAGGGGGAAAAGATATGTACAGTTGGATTGGAAAGGTGACGAAAAACGTTACGCTTCTATGTAAGATAGGCAGGCTATGCAGGTATTTGCCGCGTCCCTTGCTATTTATGAGCCTGTCGCTAACGGGCTTCATCGTCTATAGCTGTCTGCGAAGCGTTAGGCAACAAATACTACTGCGCATGAGAGAACTTCTAAATAAGAGAAACATATTTTCTATCAGCACTGTATGCAGGGACTATTTCCGCAATCTTATTATAACTTTATATGAAATTATTATTGACTACCAGTTTCTTGAGGATTCAAAAAGGTGGAGATTCAAAGTAGAAGGGGAACATTTTCTTCACGAAGCGCTGCAGCATGGACGGGGCGCCATTGTGTTCTCCCCTCATATTGGGAATTTTTTTTATTACTACTGGTATCTTTCAAAAAAATATCCTTGTTTAACGGTTGCTACGGCAGGAAGCAAAGAGCTTCGCCCGCTCTACCTTTCATTTGAGCAATTGGGATGCAGGGGACTCGACTATGATGCCACTCCTCCTGTAAAACTTATTAAAACATTGCGGGAACATGTAGAGGGAGGAGGGGTGTTATTTCTTCTTGGGGATTTCTTCCGGCCTTCCTTTCCGGCCGCTACGTTTTTTGGAAGGCCAACACGAAGCCCGGGCGGGGCAACTGTACTGGCACTGGAGAAGCAGGTTCCGATTGTCCCTTTCTATGGCTACCGGGAGCGGGGGTTTAAGCACCGGTTAGTTTTTCATCCCCCGTTATTTCTATATGAGGAATTAAAGCCAGGCCAGCGCAGGGAAGCCATGGATAGATTAAACGGAGTGCTGGAAGAGATGATTCATCAAGTGCCTGGCCAGTGGTTCTACTGGTTTAACACGGATGAGAGATGGGAGAAAAAAGGGACTGACGGCCTCTCTCTGGCGGAACAGGAGTGAGTAAATGGATACTGGAAGCCATTTGATGTTTGGTATTTCGCTGGCGGGTTTGGCTTATATCGATCCTGCTGTATCACACAATCCGGCGCTTGCGCAGGCAGTTCTTATCGGGACGATTATCGGAGCGAATGCGCCCGATTTTGATATGGTTACCCGCATAAAAGGGTATGCTTCCTACCTTCGCTATCATCGTGGCATTACTCATTCCATACCCGCCCTGTTTATCTGGCCGCTTGTTATTATGTTTTTACTCGCAATGACTTTTCGATTAACAACGTTTTGGATGAATCTGTACATGTGGACGTTTATCGCGGTTATCTTGCATGTATTTCTTGATACGCTTAATTCGTATGGTGTACAGAGCATGCGTCCATTTACAAAAAATGGATTTAACTTGATATCCTGGCGATTTTCGACCCTTTTTTATTTATCCTTCATACGGCAGGCATTGTTATTTGGCTGGGTTTTGCTTACCAACCCGCAAGGATTTTCCTGTATGTATATTGTTTGACCTTACTCTATATAGGTATCCGCACTGTACAGCACAGGTTTTCGGTTCAAATAGTGTTAGCCAGCATAAGCAAGGCGGAAACATGCCAGATTATTCCCACTTTCCACTGGTTTCATTGGCGGTTTGTTGCGGAGACAAAGAACTGCTTTTATACCGGGAAAATAATATATAGCCGGTTGCTGGTGGAGGAAGTCTACCTAAAGAATACCCGTACATTTCAAGAGAACCGGATTGTTAGGACTACACTGAAGACGGAAGGCGTACGCACGTTTCTGGAATTTGCCTGATACATTCATGTCACATGGAAGGAACGGCAGAACGGCTATGAGGTTCAGTGGAGTGACGTTCGATTTTGGTATAATTCGGAAGCTTCCTTTTGGCGTTGATGTCATGCTTGATCAGGATTTTAACGTATTAAAACAAACGCTGGGGTGGAGAAAGAAGCTTTGGGAGCCCCCGTTTGTAATAATATGCTGCCAGTTATACTGGAGCCCTGAAAACGGTAGGAGAAGCCGCTTCGAGGGCTCTTTTTATATCCTCTATCCGCTTCTTTGTATAAATATATCCACATTCAATGCACTCCATAGTGCGTGAGAAATCAAGCACACCGACCGTTTGTACATCAGGCTTTAAAATGATATCCGCATTTTTTATCAACCGTTCTCCCTGCAGGGCAAGGTTCATACTTACGACGCGTGATAGGATGGAAATCATCGAAGGAAAAGAGAGGAAAGAATGCGGAGAGGATTTCAATTTTACGGTCACATTCACGCATGCTTTTTCTCTCCTTAATTAAGTAGTGATAAAGCCTCAACCATTTTCCCTTCCGAGATTAGCCGACGAATCCGGCTCGAAGAGATCACTTCTCCACGGGAACAGCGAACGGCATCGATTACTCGGACTGAAAAATACTCCGCCAAATCCTCCAATCCTCCTTCCCTGCCCCACCCAAAGCGAAAATCCTTTCCTACCATCACTTCAGTCGGACTAAGGTTAGTCAGCTCCCTAATAAAATCAGCGGCGCTCCGAGTGAGATAGGTGATATCGAAATTGGCGACCACGACATGCTCCACTCCAAGGTCAAACAGACGACGCAATTTTTCCTCAATTGAGGAAAGGGGACTGGCCCCTTCAAAATAGGAACGTGGAGTCGGGTCAAAAGTATAGACTACGCTGGGTACTCCGAGAGCCTTGCTCTTCTTCACCATCTCACCGATCACTTTTTGATGCCCCCGGTGCACGCCGTCAAAGGCACCGATGGCTACAACCGATGCTGACAAAACCAGGGTGTTTGCTGCATGAATCCGCATGAGTCCACCTCCTTTTTGCATAGTTAGGAAAGGGGAGCAATAAGCCCCCCTCTTACCTTTTCACTATGAGAATTATGCGTCTACCTGTGCTAATAAAGTAAATGCATCAATTCCTGCTTGCGCACATATCACATCTTCTTCAGCCGTACCTCCGGAAACACCGATCCCTCCAAGCAAGTGATCTTTGTACTTGATCGGCAGTCCCCCTCCAAAGACGACTAAACGATCCGTGTGTACGATCCCGTGCAGCAAAGCAGGTTCTTTCTCAATCATGGGATACCACGCGTGAGTAGCCAAACCGAAGCTGGCAGCGGTATATGCCTTGTTTTGGGCGATGACACTGCTTAATAGTGGAGCTTCATCCATGCGTAAAAACGCCTTGAGATTAGCGCCACCGTCCATGACCGCCACGTTAATACGAATTCCTAATTTTTCGGCTTTTCTAACAACAGCCTCGATCATTTTCGTGCATACTTCCTGCGTTAGAACCGGCTTATGATAAACCGCCTGCTTGAACACAGCTTAGATGCCTCCTTCCGTTAGCAATAAACCGGGTACGATTATCAGATCGGTACGCGGATATGTTTTACACGCTAACGTATAATTTTGCTTCCGCTCTCCTTCCGTCAGCGCTGCTTTTGAACAAATATCCATCTCATAGTCACCATCAACGACTCGCAGCTTGCACATCCCGCATCCGCCGCCCCGGCACCCGACGGGAATCGGCACAAAGTTTCTTCTTGCCGCCGTCAAAACATCTTCTCCATCGTAGCACCTGTAGCTTTCCGTTTTCTCTTTAGATACGTACCGAATCGTATACATTGTTTCGCCCACTTAAACCCTCATTAAGTTAACGCCTTGCCGAAAGATTCTACCAGCTCACGTCGGTGGTAAAAGATTCCCTGCCCGATCTTGTCTTCCGTCCACGTAATGGTCGGAAAGTCTTCGTATGTGATATAACCGCTCGCAAACGCTTCATTGCGATTTCCAGACGGATCAAAGAAATAGACGGTTTGTCCCCGTGTGATACCATGGCGGGTCGGCGTTACTTCAGTAGGTACGTTATTCATCGTCAGGATGTCTGCCGCTCTGAATACATCGTGAACGCTTTCGACGTAGAAAGCAACGTGATGAAGCTTGCTGTCAGGCCCTTTAATAAACGCCAGATCATGCGCTTTGTTCGTCGTGAAAAGGAAACTGCCGACTAATTCCTCGCCATCGACGGTCGTAATTTTTTCGCTTTGCTGAAAGCCGAGTACTTCCATAAAAAATCTCGTTACCGTTTTTAAATCATCACCGGTTAACAGCACGTGATCCAAACGGTGCGGTGCGATACCGCGCGTGTCAAGGGGCCATGGATGCGGGTTTAATGTTCCCGTCTTCGTTCCAATTCGTTCAATTTCATAATAAAGTTCAACGTTATGGCCGGTCGGCAGAACAAAACGAACCGCCTGCCCTTCCGCCATACGTGTACCGTAAGAAATGCGGGAAGTGTCACATCCAAACTGCTCGATTTTCTTTTCCAATTCGTTCAAAACGGCTTCATTTTTTACTTTAAAGGCAAAATGCTCAAGTCCGGCATAGTCCGCCTGCTTCAAAATCAAACTGTGATGATCGTATTCATCCCACGCTTTTAAATAGACTCTTCCCTGCGAACGTCCCACTTCTTCCAGTCCGATTACATTCTTGTAGTATGACGCAGATTTTTCCAGATCCAGAACACGAAGTTCCACACGGCCAATTCTCATAATCCCATTACCAAATCCCATTTTTTCTCCTCCTCATATACCAGCATAATGGCTGGTGTTTGGTAGCTTTTTATTTTTTAAACGCTTACATTAACGAGTTTTGCACACATCTTACCATATTTTCAGAAATAATATAATTATAAGAAAATACTGAATAAATATTATTATTTGCATTTTTTGTAGTAATCTTCGTCACTTTTTCAACACTTTGAGGAGTTCGTCTGCCATTACCTGAGAAGACATCGGATCCCGGCTCGTGATAATTTGACTGTCACCCCATACCGCAAACTTCGGCTGATCGAGCGCCGAGACATATTCACCCACCTTGCTGAGTTCCTGTTCAAGGCTGTAAGGTAAATAAGGCACTACATCAGCCGGTTCCCACTCATCCGGAAAACCGGTTACTTTCTTGCCAGCAAGAATGGGTTCCCCATTCGGACGAACGGTAAAAGCGAGAACCGCCGGACCGTGGCATTCAGCCGCCACAATGCCTCCTTTGTCATACACTTCGTTAATAATTCGATGGGCAGCAGGATCATAAGCAACATCGAACATCGGACCGTGTCCTCCAACAACGAGGACAGCATCGTAGTCTGTGCCGGACACATCTGCCAATCGCACCGTTTCCTTGCTGCGGCCTAATTTTTCAAACTGCCTGGATTCCCCATCCGGATCCCATTGATCGCTAAGGCTGAATTCATCAACAATCCCCGGGCCTCCTTTTGGAGAAGCAAGCGTAATCTGGTGGCCGCCGTTCTCCAGGGCATTCAGTGGAACCCGAAATTCTTCAGACCAGTAACCGGTCTTGTATGTCTTTACCTGGGCTCCGTTTGAGATGATCATCAGCACTTTTGCCATCGTCGATTCCTCCCTTTTATTTTAAGGTCAATTAATATCCAAATCTCCAAGCAAAACCATCGCCTGTAATGCCAAAAAGAAATGATATCCGGCAAAAACATCATCAATATCAATTTCCATAATTTCAGAAATTTTTTTCGTTCGATAACGAAGGCCGCTTGTCGACAAATTCATAACGCTTGCTGTTCGATACAGATTACAGCCATTTTTGAGATAAAAATAAAGTGTTTTCAAAAAATCGGTGCCTTTCTTTTCATCATATTCAATCAGTTTTCCTAAAATTTTATAGCAAAATTTTCTTACAGCATGTAAGTCTCCTGTTTTGAATAAAATCCCAACTATACCTAATGATTCAAAATGGGCAATATTGTTTTTCTGATAATCTGCTATGCGCAGGGCCGCTAACGCCTCTTCGAACAAGCTGGGAGCCTCTTTCATCGACTCGGCTTCTGAGCTGATCCCCCATTTAAATTGATAACCCGTATATTTTTCCCTGCAGTGATTTTGGAGTCTTTCAATCAAACCGGAGATGGAGAGCGATTTTTCCTCCAGCAGTTGATTCGGTACGAGTATCGCAATATAGCCGGATTTTTGTCCTAATAACAAATTCAACCCGTTCTCTTTCAAAAATTTTAATATAAATAAAATAAACTGATTATCAAACTCCAACTCTTCCTTAATTGTTTTGCGAGCAGAATATTTGTCAACGAGAACGAGCTTAAATGGTAAACTTAAGGTAATCCCGATATAATGGGCTCTTTTCGTTATTTCTTTTGCGGACAAACCGTGACTTAGAATCTCGTCAAGAAGATTTCTTCCAATTCTTTGCTCCGTTTCGAATGTAGTTTTTTCGTTGAACAAATAAAGCGCGCAGGCAGATGCGACCTTCTCAAGAATCATGACATCAAGATCTTTGTATTGCTGTTCCTGCAGCAAAAACGAACAATACCCCATGTTGCTGTGACCGAGGTTGATGGGAGTAATTAATCTTCTATGCTCATAAGAGACTTGAATAAAAGTGGTTTTTTTAAGCCGATTCAATTTATACAGGCTATTTGACTTCTCAGCAGCCTGATTGACCTGAATCCAGTGTTTCAGTCCTTTGCTGTACAACTCAGCCTGCTCCCTGCTGCAGCCTGCCATCGCAGTCGGATTGAATGCATGATCTTCTATAAGGATAGGCAAATTCACAATTTTGTACACGGTATTTGCAATTACTTGCAAATTATGTCCATAAAGCACTTCCTGTGTTAACCGTTCATGTATTTTGATCGTTTTTTCAAGATTATCTCTTTCGATTTTCAAACGCTTGTATATTTGATCAAGCTCATCCGAAAGATTGGTGACTTCATAATATTTCAGCTCCTGCTGCAGATCGCCCTTCCATTCCTCCACTGTTTTACAAACCCAATGGCATTTTTCATGTCCCATCGCCTCACAGGCAGTTTCTTTTGCAATGACCGTCGTTCCGAGAACTTCGGTCAGATACCCGCTGGCATACCCAACGAGTGTAAAACATACCGGTTCTTCACTTCCTCCAAAAAGGCTGGCATGTTCTTCTGCTTCGTATGAATTTTTCCAACTTCCCTCAAAATGCAGTTTTTTGTTCTTGAAATCATATTTGGTCAGCAGCGGTTCCACCAACACATGACCGTTGATCGTATGCAGTCGGGGTCCGGCATGCAGCAATTCACGCTCTGAATCCCACTTCATACTTTTGATTTTCTTTGCATCACTTATTCCTAAATTCCATCCATAACGCAACAGAAAACCTTTTGCTCTTTCTAATCCTAATGTTTCAATAAGATCCCGGCGCAAAGTGCCCCAGGCGGAACTCGTAATGGTAATAATCCGTTGGTTATTCATTAAAATTTTTCCCTGTTCGGAAAAAAATTTAATCATGGAAGCGATTTCCAGATCCCGTGCCCGCAAATCAATCACCACCCGGAGTCACTTTTTCCTCAATTTTACACATAATTGAGAATTGACTTCATATCATATATAACATTTTCAATGGTACAATTGAGAGAAAAAGAATCCACATTAGAATTCGTCATAAAAAATATTCGAATGTTTAAGCCCCAGGCTGCTCAATACGCGAATGGTAGTTTCGATCAAGATCGGTGGTCCGCATAAGAAAGCGTCCATGTTTTTCCCATTCGTTATATGTTTCTCCACAACGTCAGCGATATATCCTACCTCCCCGTTCCATTCGTCCTCCGGGTCATGTTCGGAAAGAGCAGGGATGAAATGGAAATTAGGAAAGTCATTTTCTATTTTGGTCCATTCATCCATTAAATACAGGTCACGTTTTGTCCTGGCGCCATAAAAGAACCATACTTTATGGGCAAAAGGCTGGGAAAACAATTCCTCGAGCAAAGCTTTAATCGGCGCCATACCGGAACCGCCGGCAACAAACAGCAAATCTTTGTCCCGATCACGAAGCTGCATTTTGCCGTAAGGACCTGATCCAGTTACGCGCTCTCCTGTTTTTAAATCGCATAAGTAGTTCGAACCTCTTCCTCCCTGTATGCGCTTGACATGAAATTCAATATCCGCTCCTTCCTGATGCGAGTTAGCCATTGAATACGCCCGGGTTTCCCCAAGCTCTGGAATATCAAATTCAAAAAATTGCCCAGCTGCGTACCGAATGTTTTCTGGGTTTTTAAGCCGCATGTTAATCACATGAATATTATCAGTAACCTGACAATTTCCAACGATATCCGCTTCAAAATCATGGATAGGGAAAAACTCAACATCAGTTTCTTCTTCTACTTCGAGGACCATATCGCTTTCAGCCAATGTGCTGCACAAGAGAACGTATCCTTCATCCCGTTCGAAGCTGAGGAGTGAATACTCCGAGATGCGGCCCATCAATTCAAAGTCTCCCTCTAATACAAGCGCTTTGCAGGCCGCACAATTGCCGTGGCGACATCCATACGGAATCTGAACTTCATTCCGAATTGCAGCATCCAGCAATGTTTGCCCTTCTTTTGCCAGAAAAGACTTTCCGCTAGGTTCCAGCCTAATTTTGTGAGTTTTTATTTCTGTTTGCGACTTAACCATACGTTAATTCCTCCAATGCAGTTGAAGATATGCCCAGTTATTCTTGAAAAGTCAAACATTAGACAGGTCTAACTTTTTTGAGAAACTAGTTCATTGTCGGAACGGATAAATCGGCCTGTTCGAGCAGGGATTTATGCTTGGATGTAATGTCAGTCAAAACTTGCTTGAACTGCAGAGGATGGGGCGGCAACGATTCAAAAGCAGGCGCCAATGCCAGAATTGCCCGATAAACCAATGGATACCAGTGATTGATCGAATCTTGCATGACCGCTTTATTTTCCGCTTTCAATTCAATTATCAGTTTTGCCAGAGCAATCGACCATTCTTTACTTCGAACGGTATCAAGGTACAAGTTTTCAAGCATCTCAGCAATCAAATCATCATCATTTGCTCTAAACAGCTCAGCATATTTAACAAGCACAAGCTCATCAAGCAGCGGTTTCAATACGAGATTTAAGGCAGTAAACGATTTTCCCCAGTCATATTCGATCATCATGCGTTCAATCGTTTCTCGCAACGGCTGCCACATCGGGTCGTTTTCCCAAATCGAACGTTCATTTTCTACAAAACCATGGTCAGGATAATTCGTTTGTAATTGCTTCGTCCGATAGACAATGCGCTGGATGCGCCGCATTTCATCGCCCGCCTGAAAATGAAAGCAATTTGTAATGTAACTTGAGGGAGAAATCATTGCCCCATATGAAGCCATCATTTGCAGTCCGTGTCCAACGTATCGAAGAGGCGTAAACGATTGCAACATAAACGACAGCCACTTTTCATCCATTTTTTTCTTTTCTCTTAATTCATCGTCCTGTTCAAAAAGAACGTCAATAAATGTTTCCCGTTCGTCCTGTAATTCCGTATATGCACGATAGACGATGCTCTGTGGATCCCTAAATCGATCCCAGTCTTCCATACTATTTGCCTGAATGGCACTTTCCTCACGATATTTGCGATACCATTCCACTACAGGGTCATTTGGATCGAGTTCGAAACGAAGATTTTTATTGTAATGCAGGTTATGTGTGACGACTTCATATTCGCTCGGTATTCTTCTTTCTTTGCTTAATTGACTCCATGTTCGAAGTTTCGGTGCATTCATCTTGTATTTCCTCCCCTAAAGTTTTAATCAGGTCGTAATGCGGCAGCTTTCCCTCCGCATTACGACCTTCGCAGATCCATAATTCTGGTAGCTACTTTTTGCTAATAAATTCAACAGCATCTGTTCCGGGATTAATTCGTCCAATAAAGGAAGAAAGATTTACTTCAAGCTCCCCTGGCATACGAAACTCCCGGCCTAATACTTCTTCCATTGTTTTTTTTGTAATAATACAGTAATCGTCTGCCTGGACTCGAATATACCCACCGCGATCGATGATTTCGATGTTTCGATCGCTATTGTCCAATTGAATCGCTTCAATAATGGCCTCAGCCATTTCATTGGCACGGAGAACTGGACCTACTTTCATCGTCTTTTCAACGTGATTCACATCGTTGCTCATCTCTACGTACCCTCCAATTGTTTAAACTTCTACGTATATATTTCCGTCTTCGTCGATTTCAACACGAAATTCTCTCAGCTTGGCTGTTTTGGGGTTAATTCCTTTCCCCGTGCGAATGTCAAATTCCCAAACGTGCGCCATACACGTCAATGTACAACCATCAAGCGGTGCATCTTCGAGCGATTGGGCCTGATGAGGACACCAACCCTGATACGCCTTAATTGTTCCTTCCACGTTCAGAACAATAATCGGTTTTCCATTGACTTTGGTAAAAAATTTCTCTCCTTCCCAAATATCATCTTTATTGCAAACCATGTCCTTCACTGCCATTCGATTTTTCCTCCTTACTCCGTAAAAGAACGGTCACGCATAACGAACGAGTACAACATCCATAGGAGAGATGCCGACCTCTTTCACCTTCTTCACATTCGGCAGGACTTCCCCGTCATATACAACCTCAAACGATCGATCCGGTTCCTGCTTCACTCGTAATCCTACAGCGTGCTCAGCAATTTTTTCGGCCAGTTTAGTAACGGTGTCCTCTTCTTCTACCGCAACAAACAATGCTACAAAATCTCCTTCAAATAGTCCTACCAACGGTATCATCAATCATTCCTCCCACTAGATTGCCTTCGTCTGATTCTTGTATTCCATCGCCCATGCACCATTATCCGGATCTTTCCCCATCTCATAGTCAGAAAGACCCATGTAAGCAATGGCACCTTCGAGCGTCGGCGGTTGAATCATTCCATCAAGGAAACGCTGCACAATCGTCTTTTGACCGGCAAACCGTTCCGGCTCACTTTCAAAGATCCATTGGCATGGTTCCGAACAAAAATGATATTTTTTCCCTTTGTATACCGTAACCAGCGGTTCTACTTTCCCTGATTTTGGATTCGGTTCACAAATGGGTAGCTGATCGCAGGCACATACCATCGGAAGCGTTTGCGGCAATGTTTTTTCGGTACGTCCGTTCTGATAATTATCAATAATTACATCCCAATATCTTCCGTATTCTTCTTCCCAATTCGGGTACTTCGTGGCCAGCCACTGGCGTTCCTTCACTCCCACGCCTGCAACCGGATTCCACCATACAGTCGGTCTCCAGAAATATACGCCCAAATGCAGCGCATGGGAGAGACGATCGAGTTCATAGGTGAATTGATCCCAGTACCACGGTTTCTTTAATCCGACCGCTTCAATATTGTTAATGAATTGATCGACAATCCATTCCTGCATAAATTCTTTAAAGGACATCTCCCGCTGCTCAACAGGCATATAGTAGTCCATCGAAAGCCCTGTTAAAAGACCAAAAATTCGCCACGATCTCCAGAACATCTTATCCACAAGATACTGGGCTTTTTCTTTATCATATTTTCCTAGAACCTGCATCACCGCATCACCGATTTGAGCATGCCGGGATTCGTCTGTTTGAATGCTTGAGATTAAGCTGGAGAAATTATAATCTCCGACTTTCATCGCATCCGCAGCCATTCCGAGGAACTGTAAGTTCGTAAATCCGGTTTCAAACGCGTACGTTAACTGGAGCGACAAATCAATCGCATTCGTACCTAAAAACATATCATCGAACAGAGCCCGCGCCGCTATCGAACCCCACTCTTCCGTATGATACGCTTTGTGAGCCCAATCGTACTGAATATCATCTTTGACAAATTCATGCGGAAAATACAGTTGAATTTGTCCATGCCGAACTTCATCCAAAGAACCGAACAGGGCGGTATTCCTCCAGGCACTGTCCGGAGCAAATCGAGCCATTCGTGCCTCGGCAATCGACGCTCCATATTCTCCAAAAGCAATCGCCCCGTAATGCGCTTTCAAAATCGAGTTCCAGCCATGCCCCAGCTTTTGCGTCAGACGCGCTTTTGACAGGGCAGCTTTCACTGCATAGGCACCCCCATCCTTGTCTCTTTGGGTTTCGACGTATTCCCGGTAGGTCATTTTATAAGGTTCATCCCACTCTTCCCACGCTTCAAACGGCACTTTTGACTCACCAGTCATCTCTTTTGGAAACAATTCATCCCGACTTACATAGCTAAACGTCCAATTCACTTTTTGAGCAATCCGATACCAGTCTTCCCGCTTTAATTGAGCCATATTATTACCCTCCTCAAATTTCATTTTTTCTGGATGCAATGCATCTAAACTTCGTACCACTAACTTTTCTATTTCGGATGAATCGCAACTTTTATGACGTCATCAGCCGCTTTGTCAAATATTTCATATGCATTTGCAATTTCCGACAGAGAAAAACGATGCGTAATCAGCTGCGCCGGATCAATCATGCCTCGTTCAATCACCCGGATGGCATTCCACATGTTTGGCTGCGTGTTATCAAATCCGTGTGTGTGAATCGTTAAATCTCGCAGAAAAATGTCCCCAATGTTAATCGGATGTTCACTTCCTACATACACTCCTAATCCTGAATAAACACCGCCTGGTCTTAACAAAGACAGCGCAAGATCAAATGCATCCGGTTGGCCTGCAACTTCTATGACGACATCCAACCCCCGACCACCTGTCTGCTCCATAATTTGTTCTTTTATATCTGGTTGATTGGCGGAATATGTGTCCGCCCCTGTTTCTGACGCTTTTTTCAGACGTGATTCTACTTTATCGATCGCAAACAGCCGGGCTGCTCCGCTCTGAGCGGCTAACCGCAAAGCTAATTGTCCGGTCGTTCCAAGACCGACTACCCCGACATAATCTCCCAAGCGAATCTGCGCATTCTGAATTCCACGGATAGCAGCGGGAAGATTGCAGGAGATAAATATGGCCTGGTCATCTGTGATAGACTCCGGTACAAGTTCTGTATGCGCTTCCGCAAATGGAATACGTAAAAATTCAGCCTGGGACCCTGCCAGTCCCCCAAATGCGCCGCCAAACCCGTAAACCGCTTTGTTCGTAGTCTCACAATGAGCGGTCACTCCAAGCCGGCACGAATGACAGCTGCCACAGCTTACGGAATAAGCAGCTGTAATGCGATCACCAACTTTGTATCGTGTTACTCTCGGACCTAATTCAACGACGGTTCCAACCATTTCATGACCTACTCCGGATTTCCCAGGGGACATTGTCTCGTGCAGATCACCCCGATAAATATAAAGATCTGAGCCACAAATAGACGTTCTGTGCACTTCAATAATCACATCTTCGGGATGTTCAATTCGCGGCATTTCCACCTCCTTGATTCCTATTTTTCGAATCTCTTCATATACGGCGGCTTTCACAAAGTTTATCTCCTTTCCGTGAAATCAGAAATTCTAACGATTTTCAAGAACAAAAGCACTTCTATATTTAGGAGCGATATGCATTGGGGAAGTAAGTGAAGAAGCAGGAGAAAAGGTTGGCCCGCTGCCTTTCACGCAGGGTGACTCTATCTTTCTCCCTTTCCGCTCCTCACACCACAGGACATATGGCAAAACATCAGGGTAAGTTTATTTGTTGATTCGCGGTACTAGCCCTTCAGCACGCGGCTAATATCAGTCGGATTGATCCATGTCGGATCGGTCCAGCCGTTGAGGTCATATTCGCTCAGGCACTGATCCGCAAACTTCTCAAATTCATCCGCTTCGCCCGTCGCCCAGGCCGTCAGCAGATTCTCCAAACGAATATTTTCATGGTTGCCCGCGTAGTTGCGCTCATACAATTCATGCCGACCGCCGTACTCCGAGCCAATCGCATCCCACATTAGCTTGATTACTTTCATCTTGCTTTCTGCATCGACGCCGTTGCTGCCCCGGTACAGCTTTTCCAGATACGGGCGCAGTTCTTCGTTTTTGAAATCCTCCACGCTCGATGTCTGTACGATCATGCCTCCGGCCACGATATTTTCGATGATCTCCTTCACCTTCGGCCAACCGTATGTGCCGAACACCCGGTAAGCCAGCCCGTAATTCAAGTTCGGCAGTACCGTTCCGTTCGAACCCGGACTTGGATTAAGCGCCATTGCATCCGTCATCGCCCAGAACAGGTGGCGCCATGCAATGACTTCCCCGACGTTCGCCTGCACGCCGCGGAACTGGTCAGTTCCTGCTCCCCGAACCGCCTTCAGCAGCAGCCCGACGATGAAGTCCAATTTTACGGCCAAACGGGTCAGGCCGTGGAAGGAAAAGCGATTTAAAAAGCCGCTCGCCGGGAAAAAGCCATTCGCTTTCTCCACATCCCGATAGATCAGAACGTTTTCCCACGGAATGAAAGCCTTATCAAAAACGAGTACCGTATCGTTTTCATCAAAGCGGCTGCTCAACGGATAATCGAATGGGCTGCCCATCACTGACGCGTTGTATTCATACGACGGTCGGCAAATAAGCTTTACTCCCGGCGTATCCATCGGTGCCACAAACACGAGGGCAAACTCTTCTTTCTGCACCGGAGCCGCCCCGTAATGCGCCACAAAGTTGTAGTGGCAGCATGACGAGCCAG
>NZ_DFMZ01000075.1:1041-24169 GCF_002375825.1 Aneurinibacillus sp. UBA3580 | reverse complement strand
GTGGCAGCATGACGAGCCAGTAGCGACCATCTTCGCTCCACTCACGATAATGCCGGCATCGGTTTCTTTCTCGACATGGACAAACACATCGGATACTTCATGCACCGGCCTGCTTCGATCAATCGGCGGGTTGACGATGGCATGGTTGAAAAACCAGACTTTTTCTTGCGCTTCCTTGTACCAGTGGCGGGCGTTATTTTCAAAAGGAGCATAATACTCCGGGTTGCCGCCCAGCGTTCCCAGAAAAGAAGCTTTGTAATCGGGAGAACGCCCCATCTGGCCGTAAGTGAGACGTGCCCAGCTTGCGATGGCGTCCCGTGCTCCTAACAGATCCTGCGAGCTTCTGCTGGCACGGAAGAATTTGTGGGTAAAGCCGCCGGAACCGGTATCCGTCTCCGTCGTCAGTACATCTTTGTATTTCGGGTCATGCAGTGCATCATACAGGCGGGCGATGGAGCGTGCCGAGTTGCGAAAGGCCGGATGATCGACAGGATTTTTCACCTTTTCCCCGTATAGCCAAAGTTCACGGCCGTCCTTGATACTCTCAAGGAATTCCTCTCCTGTCAAAGGTTTGTGTGTCAGTTGTTTTTCTTTAATCGACATGTTTTTTCCTCCTCAATGGTATAAATGAAAATGAAATAGAAATTTCACAAACTGAATTACACCCTGGCTAACATTGGAACAGTAAAGAACTGGCCAGTATAAAACCCGAGCGCTTCTCCCTGTTCAAATCGGTATTGTTTCACTTCCCCAAGGTACAATACGTGATCCCCGCCGTCGTAGGCCTGCCAGGGCACACATTCTATAACGGCCAGGGAATCGGCGAGATAAGGAGCGTACTCACCATCCTGCCATTTCAGCTCCAATTCTTCATTGGGCCGACCGGCAAAGTGCATAGCCAGCGCTTCCTGACCGCCGCGCAAAATATTGACCGCAAAAGCGTTATCTTGCAAATAGCTGCATGCTTTTGTCTTGCGATCGACCGACACCAGGATTAACGGCGGCTCCATGGAGACAGAAGTGAAGGAATTGGCGGTAAGCCCGTGTTTGCCTTCCCCTGTACTACATGTGACTACCGTGACACCGGTGGCGAAGGAACCTAAGCAATGACGAAAATCTCGAAGATCCATTAATATCCCTCCATATTAAACGCTTACATTAACAAGCTATGCACACATCTTACCATGATTTCAGAATTATTATAACTGCAAAAAAATACTGAATATACAGTATAATCTGTTATTTTTTACAGAATAATATCAGGCAATTTTCCACCCGGCTCAAGATTAACGAAGAGCGAACAGGAGCCAGTAGTATCACCGGCCCCTGCCACATTTTTAGACACTGAGGTCAACATAGAAGGGTGATTCTACGTTCAACATACGAGCGTAAATAACGAGCTGCCCTTTATGATGTGCTTCATGTCCGATCAGTCGGTGCAAAACTTCAACGACTGGCTCTGTTATATTAAATGCTTTGATCGTAACCTCTTTCTGCAAATCACTGTCCGTGTACGCAGCAAGTTTTGCCTCATGCTCCTTCGTCAACTCGTCTAAAAGCTTGCGAGCCTCTTCAATCGTTGCAGGAACAGGTGGGATATTCATATCCCGTCCCTCAATCGCAGCAAAGAAAAAATCCGGGGTCCAGGCAATGTGATGAATTAGTTCTAATGTACTCATTCCATCCGACCAGGGACGCCATGAAGCCCCGGATTCCGAAAAGTTCGCTGCCAGTTCGATAAGTGCATTGCGATGCATCCGCCAGCGTTTTAAAACCTGTTGAGTTTGAGTAAGCGCATTTGACATAAATAAAACCTCCTTAGATAATTTCAATTTGTACGGCCCCTTATTGTCTTTACTGATTCCCCCGCAATCCCCCAATGCTCTAACGGAATTTCATGGATGAGCACCCGAACGCTTTGAATGGGGGATTGTAGCGTTTCTGCTACCAGGTGAGACATTTTTTCGATTAATTCCTCTTTTTGTTCAGGAGTACGACCTTCCAACATATGAATCTGTATCAACGGCATTTACTTCTCCTCCTAACCTATACAACTAAAAACAAAGTGCCATACTACGTCAGCGCTGCGCTGAAATCCAATCGTGTTTAGGACGGTTTAAACTAAAACGAAATAATTTATAAAATGCTTGATTCGTGCAAAATTCACATAACAGTTTCGAAGAAGAGGGAACCTTGTCGACATGAGGAACATGAATCTTCTGCAATCCCTTGATCATGTGTTTTTCACAAACATACACCATAACAAAACTCCCTTTATAACTTATAATCTCAACAATCTCTAAGCGATAAAGACATTCACTTCACCCAATTGATCGAGTTTAGCTGAAACATAATCCCCCCGACTTAACATAATCGCTTCTGTTATCCCACCAGTTAAAATGACATCACCAGCTTTTAATTTTTGTTTCTTTCGGGCTAACATGTTGGCAAGCATCGCAACAGAATGAGCGGGATGTCCTAATACAGCCGCACCTGCACCGAGAACCTTTATCTTACCATTAATGGACAAAGTAACACCAACCAGATCCAGTTCAATATGACCAGGGGGTATCAACTGGTTTCCAAAAATTACACGTGCTGATGACGCATTATCTGCGATAACATCAGGTAGCGTAAATTGAAAGTTCTCATAACGACTATCAATAATTTCAAGTGCAGGTACAACATACTCGGTAGCAGCGAGCACTTGAGCCCCTGTAATACCCGGACCTTCTACATCTTTTCCCATAATAAAAGCAATTTCTGCTTCTACCTTGGGATGAATCAACTCCTGCATTTTAATAGTACCGCCTTCAGGTACGACCATATAGTCAAATATATAGCCATAAATCGGATCGTCCACATTCATCTGTTTCATTTTCGCCTGACTGGTTAACCCCATTTTCGGTCCGACAATTCGATGTCCTTGTTCCCGTTTTATCGCCACCAATTCCTCTTGCACCCGGTAGGCATCCTCTATGCTTAAAGGGGTTTCTTTTGTGATCCGAACCACTTCCCGTTTTTCTACTTCTGCTAGGTGTAAAAATCTAGCGATGGACGGGTAATCAACAGTACTCATTCTTTCTTCCTCCCCTAGCGAGCAACAGACTCCGAATTTTTCCTGGAAATTTCTGCTGCCACGTCCACGATCATGTCTTCTTGACCACCTACGACTTTTCGCTTGCCTAGTTCAATCAAAATATCCCGAGAATCAATATTGAATTTCTTAGCTGCCCGCTGGGCATGGAGCTGGAAGCTGGAATAGACGCCGGCATACCCCAAAACCAGGCTGTCTCTCGTGATTTCCTGCGGAACTTGAAGGATAGGTGCCACAACGTCTTCGGCAAGGTCCATCATTTTGTAGAGGTCCACCCCTGTTTCAATTCCAAGACGATCTAATACCGCAACCAATACTTCCGTTTGTGTATTTCCAGCGCCAGCCCCCAGACAACGAACACTACCGTCAATCCGTGTGGCCCCTTCTTCAATCGCAACCAAGGTATTGGCCATCGCCAAAGATAAATTGTTATGGCCATGGAAGCCAATGTTCACGCCTACATGTTGACGAAGAGCCCGAATCCGTTCCTTCACTTCATGAGGAAGCAAGGCTCCCGCAGAATCAACCACATACACTGTATCCGCCCCGTAGCTTTCCATCAGCTTGGCCTGTTCCACGAGCTTTTCTACTGGAGCCGTATGGGACATCATCAGGAAACCTACTGTTTCCAGCCCTAATTCCTTAGATAAAGCAATATGCTGGGCAGAAACATCCGCTTCGGTCACATGGGTAGCAATACGGGCCATTTTCACTCCAAGATCGGCAGCCTGCTTTAACTCTTTCATCGTGCCGATGCCGGGAAGCAGCAATACGGCTACTTTCGATTGATCACAAACAGATACCGCAGCCTCAATCAATTCGAATTCGTTTGTGCGGGATAATCCATACTGCAAAGAGGAGCCGGCCAGGCCATCGCCGTGAGCCACTTCAATATAAGGGACACGGGCATCGTTTAACATCTTGGCTACTTTTAACACTTGATCGACGGTATACTGATGGGCAATGGCATGACTGCCGTCACGCAGGGCCACTTCGGTAAGATAGATCTGGCATTGTTTTGTCATGGGATATCCCTCCTCTACACAATTTGTTTAGTCAAATGATGTTTAGCGAACTCTTCAGCTACTTTTACAGCCGCCGCGGTCATGATGTCAAGATTCCCCGAATACTTCGGTAAATAATCTCCAGCCCCTTCGACTTCCAGGAAGACAGTGACCCGATTGCCATCAAAGATGGGTTCGGTTCGCAAACGATATCCCGGAACATAAGATTGCACGGTTTCCACCATATCTTGAATGGACCGGGTAATTGCCGCTTCATCCATGCTTCCTTCTTCCACCAGGGCATGAATCGTGTCTCTCATGAGAATCGGTGGTTCCGCCGGGTTCAAAATGATAATAGCTTTTCCTTTTTTAGCGCCACCAATCACTTCAATCCCTCGTGCGGTCGTCTGGGTAAATTCATCAATGTTGGCCCGTGTTCCGGGTCCCGCACTTTTACTGGATATAGTCGCTACGATTTCAGCATAGTCGACGGGGCAGACTCGATTGATAGCGTGTACAATCGGAATTGTTGCCTGCCCACCGCAGGTAATGAGGTTGACATTATCGGCCTCCAGGTATTCACCCAAATTAACGGGAGGAACGATCAAAGCCCCTACGGCAGCTGGCGTGAGGTCAAGAACCATTTTCCCCGCTTCCTTCAGCAATTTCGCATGACGGATGTGGGCTTTGGCAGAGGTAGCATCGAAAACAATATCAGCCAATTCCGGACGCTCCAGAAAACCTTTAATCCCTGTATCAATCACTTCATAACCATGTTCTTTTGCACGTCGCAAACCGTCTGATTCCGGGTCAATCCCGATCATCGTGGTGAGTTGCAACACGTCAGAACGTTCCAATTTCATCATTAAATCTGTACCGATATTTCCCGAGCCAAGAATGGCTGCCTTTACTTTAGACATAATATCCCCTCCCTTTGATTTCACTCACTTCAAGTTAACTGGTAAACCGAACACTAACTTCTCCTAAATGAGCAAACCGAGCATGGAATAAGTCTCCTGGCTCTGCATTTACCGCAGCGGAAAGAGCACCCGAGAGAATCACTTCTCCCGCCTTCAAGTTAATCCCAAATTCAAATAGCTTATTGGCCAACCAAGCTACGCAAGTTGCTGGATGTCCTAAGGCGGCTGCCCCTACCCCAGTGTTCATGATTTCTCCATTTTTATAAAACACCATTCCTACTTGAGCAAGGTCGAGCTGATCAACACAAAGAGGTTTCCCGCCCAGCACATAGAGACCTGAAGAAGCGTTATCAGCAATCGTATCCTGAAGTTTGATTTTCCAATCTGCTATCCGGCTATCTACAATTTCTAAAGCAGGAAGTACAAAATCCGTGGCTTGCATGACATCCATAACCGTTACTCGCGGTCCTACCAGGTCTTTTTTCAGTACAAAGGCAATCTCAGCTTCCACTCTTGGTTGTAGAACGCGATCCAATGAAATTTGTCCTCCATTTTCTACAACCATCCCATCTAGCAAGTGCCCGTAATCCGGTTGATCCACACCGAGCAATTCCTGCATAGCCAGAGAGGTCAAACCGATTTTCTTTCCTACTATACGCTGACCTGCTTCTATTTTTTTTTGAATGGTATACAGCTGAACTTGATACGCCTCCTCGACAGTTATATTCGAATCAAGCTCGGTGATGGGCAAAACCCCTCGACGCTCGATTTCCGCCTGAGCGAGATGCTCGGAAAACTTTACAGATTTTTCAGAATATTGTGATATCAACAAGACCACCTCCTATAACTTGATACAAATATTCGTTAACTCACTATAGAATTCAAAACTGTGCATACCACCTTCACGGCCGATGCCGCTTTGCTTCATACCGCCAAACGGAGAACGCAGATCACGTAAGAACCATGTATTCACCCATATAGTTCCTGCTTCAATTTGTCCGGCGACGCGGTGGGCACGACGAAGATCATTCGTCCAAATCGTGGCGCTCAATCCATAATGCGTATCATTGGCCTGCGCAATGACTTCTTCTTCTGAATCAAAAGAAAGAACGGTGACAACAGGCCCGAAAATCTCCTCACGAACGACACGGCAATCGCCATTTAACCCTACAATAATCGTCGGTTCAAGATAGTACCCTTTGTCCATTCCTTCCGGGCGTCGACCACCTGTTAAAATCTGTCCACCCTCCTCTTGTGCCAGTTGAATATAGCTCGTTACACGCTCGTAATGCTCCTCCCCAACGAGCGCGCCTACCTTTGTTTTTGAATCAAATGGATCGCCGACAACGAGTTCTTTCGTTTTTGCTACAAACTTTTGTAAAAACTCTTCATAGATAGGGCGCTCGACATAGATACGTGAACCGCAAAGACATACTTCACCCTGGTTAATAAAGCTGGATTTGAGAGTGGTTTCAATGACTTCATCTAAGTCTGAGTCAGCAAAAATAATATTTGGATTTTTGCCACCAAGTTCGTAAGAAAGCTTTTTTAAAGATTTTGCAGCTGCAGCCATGATGATTTTCCCGGTTGTTGTTTCTCCAGTAAACGAAATTGCGTCCACATCGGGATGCTCCGTTAGCGCCGAACCAGCAGAATCCGGACCAAAGCCATGAACAATGTTAACAACCCCATCAGGCACACCGGCGTCACGGCAGATTTCACCAAGCAATGTAGCCGTCATCGGTGTTAATTCGGCCGGCTTAATGACGGCAGTGTTTCCAGCTGCCAGGCATGGCGCCAATTTCCATGTCAATAATAAAAGCGGTAAGTTCCAGGGATTAATCAATCCTACGACACCCACCGGACGACGGATAGAATAATTAATCGCTACATCATCTGTTTGATAAGCCTCTGTTCCCAGGACTCTTAAATAGTCAGCAAAAAAATGAAAATTATAAGCGGAGCGCGGGATATCCACAGTGCTTGAGAGCCAATACGGTTTTCCAGTATCCAGCGATTCCAGTGTAGCCAGTTCTTCTTTCCTCTCCAGAATGATATCCCCGATACGTCTAATAACAGCAATTCGATCATGGGTAGTCATCTTTTTCCATGGTCCGTTTAAAGCCTTTCTTGCTGCTGCCACAGCAAGATCAATTTCTTCTTTTCCTCCCTCGGAAACTTTGCTTAATATTTCTTGTGTTGCTGGATTTATATTGTCAAATGTCTTTCCGCTTTTTGAAGAAATATATTGACCGTTGATAAAATGTTTACAATCAAATGCTTTTACATTGTTCTTTAGTGTTGTTTGCACCTGCATAAATAGAACCTCCTCTTAAATTGAAGTTTTCAAACTTCCTGTTATTTATAGTAAAGTAGAAGTTGTTAATGATACAACACCGCAATTCTTCTATATGCAACAATATTAATAAATTTCTAAAAAAAATTATATTAAACGTATTTATTATATTTTGAATTATGTTAAAATAAGAAAGCATATTATTTAAGAAATCAACGTTCTGATATAAGCAACAAAACCACCATGGCGTTTCAGCCGCAACCCGACATGAAAATGCGGAGAAGGGCGGCTGACTTTTGCGGTACGAAGGAAAAAAGAGAAGAGAACGAGAGGATGATTTCGACGGGGAAAAAGGCGAACGCTTTTTTCTTCCCTAGATCTTCTTTTCTCTTCCTTCTCCTTCTTTCCTCATGATTTTTACAGAAAAAGGGGTATCTTTTCATGAAAACTAACACCAATCAAGATTATTTACTTTCTTCTGTCAAAAATGCTCTTCGTATTTTGCGCAGCTTTTCTATAGACGAGCCAGAAAAAAAAGTAACGGAACTCGCTCTTTCGTTAGGATTGGGGAAAAGTACAGTCAGCCGTTTACTGGCTACTCTCGCTAGCGAAGGGTTTGTAATAAAAGATCCGGAAACACAAAAATATCGTTTAGGGCTATCAATTCTTAATTTAAACACGGTTGCAACTTCAAATCTCGAAATTAATCGGGAATCATTCCCTACTCTTCAAAGACTGGTCAATGAAATTATGGAAACTGCGCATATTGCTGTGTTAGAAGGAACAGATGTTGTCTATTTAAATAAAGTGGAATGCAAACATCCCGTACAAATTCTATCTCATATCGGTAGAAGGAATCCGGTTCACTGTACGAGTTCTGGAAAAGTCATTCTTGCTAACCAGGAAGAGGAGGTAATAGAGCAATTTATTGAAAACGGACTTCAAAAATATACAATAAACACCATAACGGATCCTCATGACTTTCGTGCGACTCTAAAGACTATAAGGGAACAAGGATATGCTATCAGCATTGAAGAGATTCGCGAAGGCGTTGCATCAATTGCCGCACCGATCCGAGATTATACCGGAAAGGTTGTTTACGCGATCAGTGTTATCGGGCCAATTCATCGAATGAATCCATACAATCCTTCTATAATCAATAAAGTAAAAAGTGCCGCTAAAGAAATCTCTGATAAACTAGGTTACTGGAAAAATTAATCTTGTACAAGTCCACCCAAGCAGGCCTTTACCATGGTTTTGTCGAATTTATACAGTAACACAACGATCCAAAGAGGGATTGCACATGAAAGTCCCAAAAACGTCGGTCATCCAGCTTCAGATGTTCCAATTCGTGGATATGGATGAACTTGTGCCGAAAAAACACATCCTGCGCCACCTTAACGAAGCGCTTGATTTTCTATCGTCCATGATTGGGTTGCGCCGCCGTATTCGGAACGTACCGGCCGCCCGGCGGCTGACCCTGAGCGAAGGATTCGACTTATGCTGCTTTCGTATTTGTTCAACCACTCCGAACGGGAATGGTATCAACTCCTGTCCCTGCACGCGGGCTATTTGTGGTTTTGCGGACTGGATTGTGAACACAAAACCATTTATATGATTAAGGATTATTATGAAGAAGCCCGATGATGTACGCACAGAAAGTTACCCGAACCTGCACTCTCCGAATCTCTTCCAACACCTTTTGAATGGTGTCACTAAGGCTGCAATCTTTTAGACCATTGAGAAACTGAAGCACCTTCGTTTTTGTTTTATGCCATTCTTCCAGATTTATAACTTCAGAACGTTTCTGTTCGAACAGGCTCGAAGCCTGGGCTGTCGGCAGAAAAACGACTGGGGAGCGTCCTGCTTCGCCGGGACTCATAGCGTAATCACGGATGAGATAACCGAGCTTTTCAAGTTCCTTCAGCATATCATATGCCGTCCATTTGCTGACACCAAGAGCTTGTACTAGCGTTTCATAATGAACAGGCACGTTTGTTTTTGGTATAAGTCGATCAACTTCTGAAGAAATTGTTTTCGACGTCCCGTCAAAATCATTTCACTCTCACCCCCCAAAAAACCAAATAAACTCTTTGAGAACTATAAAGCAAGAGCAAAGCGGTTGTCAATGCAATATGCCTTCGGTTGGGGTAACCAGTGAACTCGCCTGCCGAAAGTAAGGCGGGAATATAGGGGGGGCATCAATCGTCTGTCAGACGGCCAAGTATCATGGACCGAATCGGTCTAGTACGCGTAATACGTCGCCGCCACCAGCGCCGCCTGTCCGAGGCTGATGCCACCGTCGTTCGGGGGGACCCTCTCACCTATCCATACATGCATGGCCCTTTCAGTGAACAACTCCTTCAGATCGGCTAGCAAAAGGGAATTTTGAAATACACCGCCGGACAATACAACCGTGTCGATCCCGTGGGCTTCTCCTAAAGCGAGGGTGCTTCGAAATACGCCTTCAGCGATGCTCCTGTGAAACGAACGGGCAATCACCGCCGCGTCCCGCCCATTCAAACGATCTTCCGCCAGCGCCTGTAAGAGAGGACGATAGTCAAGCTCCTTTTCATCCCACGGGAAAGGATACACCTTCTCCAAAGGAGCAGTCCGAGCCAGATGTTCGAGCCAGATGGCTGCCTGACCTTCAAACGAAATGGCCTCGGTGAAGCCCAAAAGGGCGGCCGCCGCATCGAACAGCCGGCCGACAGATGTTGTAGGGAAGGTGCGAATTTGTTTTTCCACCAGCTTTAACGCCGTGAAAAACCGTTCGGGAAACGCAAGCCGCCTGCCGACGTCCGCCGCCAATTCCGGCACGTCTACAAAGAAACCGGCCAGCGCCTGAAGCGGTATACGTGCCGCCGCATCACCGCCCGGAAGCACGGCATAACGAAGGTGCCCACGCCGTTCCAATCCTTCTGCAACGCTTCCGACAAACAGCTCGCCGCCCCAGATGGCCCCATCATCGCCAAAGCCCGTCCCATCAAATGCCACTCCGATCACCCGTTTGTCCAGAGCATTTCGTTCTGCCAGCACAGATGCCACATGGGCGCGGTGATGCTGAATGCCAACGCGCTCGCAGTTTTCCAGCCCGCGCGCAAACCGGGCGGAACGATGATCGGGATGGAGATCATGCGCCACGATCGTGTCTGCCAGCGGAACGTCATACATCGACAAAAGATCGTAGATGGTCTGCTCAAATGCCGTATACGCCTCGTACTGCGTCAAATCTCCCACATGCTGGCTCACGATCGCCTGACCCTTAACGACTAACGTGACGGTATTTTTCAGGTCAGATCCAACAGCGAGAATGGGCCGAGCGCCGGGCAATTGAGTGACAGGAAGCGGGGCGTACCCCCTCGCCCGGCGGAGTACAGTGGACCCAAATTCGCTCACGCGGACGACCGAATCGTCGACACGGCGGGCGATGGGCCGCTCACCGATAAGCCAGGCGTCGACAAGTCCTTCAAGCCCTTCCACAGCGTCTTCATCTTTATAGATGATGGGTTCGCCCGAACGATTGGCGCTCGTCATTACAAGCACAGGCGGCGCGCCGAAATGAAACAACAAATAATGGAGCGGCGTATACGGAAGCATCACGCCCAAATCGGTGTTATCAGGCGCCACGCCCGGAAGCGAGCGGTGTGAGCGGGCAAGCACAATAGGACGAGCCGCAGACGTAAGAAGCGCCTCTTCTTCCGGTGATAGCTTAATAAGCGTCCGCGCCGTCTCCACGTCTTTGACCATCAGGGCAAACGGTTTCGCCCTGCGACGCTTCCGATCTCTGAGTGTCCACACCGCCTGAGCGTTTTCCGCATCGCACACCAGATGATATCCGCCAAGCCCTTTGATCGCCACGATGCGCCCTGCACGAAGAAGCCGGGCGGTCTTTTCGATGACTTTGCCATCTCCATTCATCTCTTCGCCTTGCCACCGCATGTGATAATAAGGCCCGCACTCCGGGCAGGCAGTCGGCTGCGCGTGGAACCTGCGGTCGGTCGGCTCATCATACTCTGCAGAACAGGCCGGGCACATGGGCCATGCTTTCATCGTCGTATAGGGACGGTCATACGGCAGGCGTTGTATCACGGTATAGCGGGGGCCGCACTCCGTGCAATTAATGTAAGGGTACAGATAGCGGCGGTTTGCAGGATGAAACAGTTCGGTTAAACAAGCCGAACACACGGCCAGATCGGCAGGGATGTACACCGTCGGCCGATCGTTCCGCTTGCTTTCACGGATTCGAAAATCATGAAGCCCCTGCACGGCCACATCTTCGATTTCCAGATCGGTCACCCGGGCCAGCGCAGGAGGATGTGTCGTGATTTCCTCGATAAACGCCTGAATGGCGTCGGCATCCCCTTCCACATGTATCTCCACGCCGCTTTCCCCGTTGCACACCCAGCCGCTCAGTTTCCATTGTTTGGCCACCCGAAAGATAAAGGGGCGAAAACCAATCCCCTGAACGACACCGTGAACGCGAATGAGCTGTGCGATATGCATGATGAACCACCTACCTTTTTACAAAGCCGTATCTTCCATGGAAGAAGGCAGCGCGACAATGCATCCGCGGCCGCAAAACCCGACCTGAACGACGCGGTCGTCTTCAACCAGGACAGGGACAGTGCGCCCTCCCGTCAAAGCGATGAGCCGTTTTAACGCTTCTTCGTCTTCTTCCACATCATATTCGGTAAACTCTTCTCCATCCCATAATAAAGATTCCCGCATCTCCTTCGTGTAAGGGCATCCTTTCGTGCCATAAAGTGTACGCATGGTTCGTTTCAGCACCTCCCGTCTTTACGGATGATGGAACAGACGCCCGCGCTTCCCCGATGCGCGCAGGGCAGCCGGAGCGACCATTTAACAAATACGCGGCAGCGGATCGCCTACAAGCATATCAATAACCCGCGTACCTCCGTAGCGGGAACGCGCCAGGACGACTTTTTTCGGATCTTCTTGAATTTCGCCGATGCGCCGCGCATCCTCTCCGCCCGGTATGCCCCGGATCGCTTCTAACGCCATATCGGCGTATTCCGGGGAAACGATGGCGAGAAACTGCCCTTCGTTGGCAATGTGAAGAGGATCCAGGCCTAAAATTTCACAAGTCCCCCGCACCGCCGGACGTACCGGAATCGCCTCCTCGTCCAGCACTACGGCGACTTTGGCGTCTCTTGCCAATTCGTTTAGCGCCGTAGCCACGCCGCCCCGCGTCGGGTCGCGTAACCAGCGCAGCCCTGGCGCCGCAGCGTCGATGAGGGCAGCAACGAATGGCCATAGCGGGCGCGTATCTGAGGTGAGATCGGCTTCCAAATCCAATTCCCCCCTGGCCAGGAGGACGGTGATCCCGTGTTCTCCGATCGGACCGGAAAGAATTACCTGATCGCCGGGTCGAACGTGTTCGGCCGAAAGGAGCACGCGTGGATCAGTGAGACCAATACCTGCAGTGGTGATGAACAGCCCGTCTGCTTTACCGTGTTCCACCACCTTCGTATCGCCCCCCGCCACGGACACCCCGGCACGCTGTGCCGCCTTGGCCATGGCCGCCACTTCCCGTTCCAGCTCAGATGTCGAAAGGCCCGCTTCTAATATGAACGTGGTCACCAGCGCCAATGGCTTTGCCCCGCCCATGGCCAAATCGTTAACCGTCCCGTTTATGGCAAGTTCGCCGATGGACCCGCCTGGAAAGACGAGCGGCTTGACAACATAGCTGTCTGCCGTAATGGCCAAACGACGTCCATCAGCATCGATGTATGCCGCATCGTTCAACTCCGGCAACGTGTCGTTCATCAAGTAAGGAACCAATAGCCCCTCGATGAGTCGTCGGCTGGCTTTCCCACCGGCTCCATGGGCCAGCTCAATATGGGCATCAGTAAAACGCATCTTGGTAGTCTTCATATATTTTTTCCTCCCGGATCTATTCGCCGATTGCCTGACGCAGGTGGACGTGATGGTAATATGCGGCGCACGCCCCTTCCGATGACACCATGAGGGCACCTATAGGATGTTCAGGTGTGCATTCTTTACCAAACCATTTGCATTGATGCGGTTTAAGCACCCCTTTTAATACTTCGCCACATTGAGCCGCTTTCGAATCGGTGACGCGAACACCTTTCACCTGAAAGCGGACTTCCGCATCCCACCGGGCGAATTCGGGCCGCAGTTTCAGTGCCGATTGGGAGATAACCCCAAGTCCCCTCCACTCGAAGAAAGGGCGGACTTCAAAAACTTCGTTCATCACTTCCAGCGCAGGAATGTTTCCTTCCCATGGAACTACGCGGCTGTACTGGTTTTCCACTTGCGCACGGCCTTCCTTCATTTGTTTGACCAGCATGAGGATCGATTGGAGTAAATCGAGCGGCTCAAAACCGGAGATCACCACAGGTTTTCCATAATGTTCCGTGACAAGTTCATAAGGATGGACGCCGATCACCGTCGAGACATGACCGGGCCCTATAAACCCGTCGATGCGCATATCCGGAGAATCCAGGATCGTGCGAATCGACGGCAAAATCATGACATGATTGGAAAACACGTAAAAATTAGGCACGTTCAGCTCGCGGGCGCGCATGAGCGTCAGCGCCGTCGACGGGGCCGTCGTTTCAAAGCCGATGGCGAACAGCACCACTTGCCGTTCGGGATGATCCATGGCAATCTTCAAAGCGTCCAGGGGAGAGTAAATCATACGGATGTCGGTTCCTCTGGCCCGGAGTTCTAAGGGAGTTCCCTGCGAACCGGGAACCCGCATCACGTCACCGAAAGCGGTGAAAATCACATCCGGCTGCCGGGCAATGGATAAACCGTCGTCCATACGCCCCACGGGAAGAACGCAAACCGGACATCCCGGTCCATGGACGAGTTCGATGTTTGCCGGCAGCAGGTTCTGCAATCCGAATCGAAAGATAGAAAACGTATGCCCGCCGCAAACTTCCATGAAACGGTAATGGTAATCAGAATCGACGAGACGATGGATCTCTTCCGATGTCCTGCGGATTAATTCCGGGTCGCGAAACTCGTCAACGTATTTCATCGCCATAATCACACCTCCAATGCTCATTTTCTTCACGTTTTTTTCTCTTCATCAAATTGATACCCCATTATTTCCTCTATGGCCTCATCCGATTCACCTAACATGCTGAGCAATCTCAGTTGCTCAACCGCCTGTTCTTCGCTAATCTTGCTCATGGCAAATCCGACATGGAGGAGCACCCAATCGCCAAGCCGGGTTCCTTCATTTTTCAGCAGGCCAATGTTGATTTTCCGGCGCACGCCGGAAACGTCAACCATAGCGTAATGGTGATCACCGTCGAGAAGCTCCACAATTTGTCCTGGAATAGCCAAGCACATGGACGCGTTCCTCCTTATGTTGTGATTAAAAGTTTGTGTAAATCAAGAGGATAAGCGATCAGCTTAATCGTATCCATACCCGCTGGTCCTCTACGCGTACCGGAAACGGTTCGAGCTGCACGTGAGGCGCCGTGATGCACTCTCCGGTTGATAAGTCGAAACGGAAACCGTGCCACGGACAAGTAATAGCAGAACCGTCGACGAGTCCTCTGTCGAGAGGCATACTCATATGGGGACACTGATTGCGAAAAGCCATCACTTTTCCCTCTATACGCACCAACAAAACATCCCACTCCTCGTGGGCAAAGTGAACCGGCCGTCCTTCCTCGAGTTCCGAGATGAAAGGACCCTGCTGCCAGCCGCTTTGTTCGAGGCTTGCCGCATCATCGATCGCATGAATGGGCAGGTAGCCGGAAGCAACTTCATCTCCCGCCATGATGACATATTCGATTTCCGGGACACGCGCTTTAATCGCTTCCTCAACCCCGTTTTTCAACGTCACAGCGGACATAGAACACCCGGAACAGGCACCCTGAAGGCGGACATACACAGTCTTTCCTTCGACTTTTACCAGTTCCACATCACCGCCGTGAGAGCGCATGTACGGGCGCACTTCTTCGAGTACCGCAGCCACACGGGTAAACAGATCCTGTTTAATGATCCCATGCATGAAAAGCATGGCGTAGACGGCAGGGTCTTCCACCGCCTTAAGCAACAATTCTTTCCCCGCGTCCGTTTCACGGAACGTACGGACGAGCTTTCTGAGACCATGTTCATGAAACGCTTCGATGGCCTTTTTCAACTCCATTGCCCTCCTGCGTGCATCCTCCGGCAGTTCCTTAATCAAGGACAGCTCCCGATCTACACGTTCCGCCAACGAATTGAAATCCTCCTGCATAACTTTCATCATCAATCACCTCCAAAAGCCAGGGCCTGCTCAAGCGCTTCTTCCGTTTTGTTCTGTAACAAGGTGGCGAAGCTTTGCTTCGCCATCTCCTGCAGTACCTCCCCAACGGTAACGGGTTCAAAAATACGGAAAGAGTCGTTTATGCGTTGATTAGCCAGAGCCTGTAGAATCAAGCACGAACCGGCAGCGTTATCAAGGAGAGCATCCCGAAAAAATGCATCCACAAATTCATTCAACCACACACCTTCTCCCCGGGGATTCGTGCGAAGCCGATGCAGCGCGTTTTGTGCCCCTTGGTTGCGTTGGATGATGCGCTCACTAAAGCGCTCAACGGCCATCATTAACAAAAGATTAAAATACTGCTGTTCATGGGGATCCATGATATCCTCCCCTCCACCGGTTGCACCTTCTGTGCTTTCCGTCTCAAATGTTCTTATTTGATGCCGCTTCCTTCTGTTTTATCGAAATTTCAGCCAATATGTCCTCGACGGAATCGGCCGCATCATGTTCCCCGTATGTACGAAACAATCGGCTCGCCTCTTCTAACCGAGGTACTGCCCGGGAAAATGCACCGAGATGGGCGAGAGCATTTCCCTGATTCGCGAGGACGCGGGCATAACCCATCGGATCATCCTCAGGGCGTCGTACACTCAGCGCGTCTTCATAAAGTGCTACAGCCTCCCAGAGGTTTTCTTCCGGATGGGACGTTTTCACATGCTGTAAGGCATTGGCAAGATTAATTGTAGCGCTCGTCCAATACTCGACATGCGTGTCTTTTTTAAAAATATGCAGAGCCTCCCGCAGCGATTGAATGGCCGTCGCAGCGCGCAAATGGGCGCCGCGTTCCAAAGACGGCATGGCAATATACGCCAGGGCTAAATTCATATGAACCATCGCATAATCATCAGGATGAGTGTCTTTACGATACACTTTCAACACTTCATGATAGCACCTGACCGCTTCCAAAAGGGAATCCTTCCGGCCCTCTGAACCGGTTTGATATGCTGTGCCCAATTGAAACCACAGCTCTGCCCGGGCTTCCTGAAAGGAAGACGTCTCCAGAAGCGCCAGGGCACAGCGGTATCCTTCTACTGTTTCCTGCCCGTGCTCGCCAAGCATCTGTTTTGTCGCCGCCCATTCGGCGTAGAGTCGGGCAGAAAAAACAGGGGAAATCTCCCGGACCGTTTTCGCTGCCTCCAAAAGAATCGCAAGCCCGGTCGGCCAATCGTTCCGGTGAAGCGCCTCGTACGCCTGGGTGGCCAACAGAAATGCCCGTACTTCTCCGGCGGTATCAGCATACGGCGGGGGTGTTTCGCGCAAGCCAAGACGCCATGCCACCGCATCTAAGAGCAGGGCCATATCCCCTTCAAGCAATTCTCTGGCCCGGGCATATGTGTGTTCTTCCGGCCCAAGAATAAATCGGTTGTAAATCCCTTCCGGCCCTTGCGGTAATAAGTCTAAAACCACATCTTCGCTTTCCCCTTGAATTGCCGCAACAAAAAAACGCCAGCTCTCCGGCCATATGTCGGGAAGATAGCCGCGGAGAAGAAGCGGCAATAAATTATTTCCTTCTGGAGCAGACGGTAAAAGAAAAAAACTTGCAGCTCCAGGAAAAACACCGAGCGGTTGCGTCTGCAGCACAATTCTCCCCCCTTTTTTCTCATCGAGAAGCCAAAAAATTATGATTACAGCTGCGCCGAAGTACTTGAACGGAAAAGGGGAATGCGAAGTGCTCCGAGCTGATCATCCCATACAGCACTGCGCTCCCCTGGTGGCACACCTTCAGGCAGAAACTCTTCGACAAACATGCTTCGATCCCCGCGGGAATTGCGTAATTTTAACAATAATCCTCCTGCCCCTGGATGGCTCACCGGCATAATCCACAGTTCTTCACCACGTATTAAAGCGATGGCGGTTCCCGTACGGAACCTCATCGCTTCTTCGGCGGGGATATGAAGATAACCCGTTGAAGTAATCTCAAACTTCACTTACTTTCCCTCCCACGCGCTGAAGCAACTCGTTCGCCAAACGATCCAAAGCTTCTTCCACCGTAGAAGACAAGCCAAACCCGTACGACAAGTTTTCAGCTTCGATAAGGAAGACCGTCACTTTTTTTGGAAAGCGGCTTTTGAGCAGCCAACGGCCCAGGGCAATGGCGTTTTCCCACCGAAAATCGTGGAGGTTGACATCTTTTAGAGGAGGCGTTTCCACCTCTTCTCCAGGAAGTTCAAAAATCGTGCCTGGCTCTGCCCCCGATTGACAGGCATCCACGAGAATCAGTTCCTCAGCATCCCCGATTTGAAAAGTCACATCCATTCCAGCGGTTCCACCATCAGCCAGGCGGACTCCAGACGGAACCCCCAGCTCCCACAATTTGCGGATGAGCATCGGACCCACCCCGTCGTCACTGCGGAGCAAATTGCCGCATCCAATAATGACGGTCATATGAATTCCTCCTTCTACCAGCGTAAATTACATCTTCATAACCTCATACTTGGCTAACTCTTTGTTCGTCTTGGCATCGTAAGCATGAACAGTACAGACGAGACAAGAATCGTAACTTTGTGCGATATGGGCCAGTTCGACCGGATCCTGCGGATTTTTGACGGGCAGGCCAATCATCGCCGTCTCAATCGGCCCCCGCTGTCCATGACGATCCCGCGGACCAATGTTCCAGGCCGTCGGCGTTACGACTTGATAGTTTTCAATCTTTCCGTCTTTAATTTCAATCCAGTCGGCCAAAGCGCCGCGAGCTGCTTCCGTAGCCCCGAAACCGCGCCCCTCAGGCAATTCGTTCGGCTTGATATAAAATTTCTCATTCAAATCAATCTGCTGCAGCCATTTCCGCATGCGCAAATAGTACTTCGCCGCTTCGTGCAAACGTGCCAGCACCCGTACCATTGAACTCGGACCGATTTCATTAATAATATTTAAGAAGAGAGGATCATAATCCTGCCACTCTTCCGCATTCGGACGACCGGCCATCACCTGGCGAGCCAGCGGTCCTACCTCTAACGGAGTCTCCCCCATCCCCGGAATGTCATATCGGGGTGCCTTGGCAAACGTATATTTTCCTTCCTTTTGGCCTTCTATCGGATCAATAGGCTCGGTTATTCCCTCAAACGGATGGTAAGAACCGCTGCCGCGATAGAAGGAATACGTGTGATCTTCGCGTATGCGGGCTTGATCAAAATCGTGATATTCCTTCCCGTCGAATATGCCGGAGCGGGCAATCAACGCAGCATTGCGCCCTTCAATGGTAGGATAGCGATATTTCTCTTCATGGAAGAAGTTTCCTGTCGCAAGATAACTTCCCGGACCCGCACCGTACTTGTCCATGCCAATCTCCATACTGTAGCGGATGAAGAGTCCGAGATCGGAATCACGGTGTTCCGGTTTTTCATCAAGCCATGCAAGGACGTCCGACCATGTTTTGTTTTCGAGCCACCGTTCAACGGACGAACCGAGGAGGATTTTCTCCAACCAGCTATCGCGATAATATTCCAGAATCGAGATAGAGCGGGTAATATCGGACAGCGTCGGTGCACTCATTACGCCCCCGGGAATCATGAAACTCGAATGAGGCCACTGACCACCGAAAATCGCATAAATTTCCACCGGTTTGGCCGAAACGGTAACGCCAATCTCATAATGTTCGCCTTCAAATGGCGCCCACCGACGAACTACTTCCTCATACAATTTGGAGGAAGCATAGTTCTTATGAGTAAGCCCGATAGCGAACAGGGCATAAAACCAGCGAGGAATGCTCTGGATCGTCTCAGCTGCCTGGGCAATGTTACGAATAAGCGTAGCGTTAGGCGGTACCTGGGTGTTCCAGGCCGTATCCAATGCATAGACCGCCTTGGTTAAATGGCTGCCGCCGCAAATCCCGCAAATCCGGGGGGTAACAATCAGACCGGCCTGCGGATCTTTTCCCTTTAAAATCATCTCGAAGCCGCGGAACATCGTGGCTTCCGTCCAGGCATCAACAACAACCCCATTTTCAATCGTCACTTTAACATCCAAATCGCCTTCTACACGCCCTAGCGAGTGGACTTTGATTTCCGTTTTATTGCTTTTTATTATTGTTTTTGTTCCTTGCTTACTCATACTGTTGCACCCCACCTTTAAAAATGGTTTTCCCTAAAAAGAGACATGTAGGGCAGAGCATTTTTAATCATTTATGCTTATGGCACAAACATATCTTCTTTCGCCCACTTTGGTGCCACCGCCCGGGCCATTGCCGCATTAACGGAATAGCTTAACGGATCGCTGCCTTGTGGCACTTCCCTCGGAATCGAGCCGAGAATTTTTTGTGTCTTGAACACCGTACCGGGTGCCAGGTCGAAGAACGGGAACTGAGGCTCCGTACAACCGATACAGGGCATCCCTGCCCGGGTTTTTGAAGATTGACGGTTCCAGAGAATACGGTTGCATGGTGAATGGGTCATCGGGCCGCGGCAACCTTGTTCATAGAACAAACAGCCTTTCCGGGTGCCCTGTCCGAACTCTTCCACAGATTCTTTCCACTCAAAATATTGCACACGTGTACAGCCGGTTTGAGTGAACGTCTTAAAGAATGTTTGCGGCCGCTGTAAATCATCTAAAAGGACATCTTCCGCGCGACCGGTAGCGATAGCAACGAGAATTTGTGTCACCCAGTCAGGATGAGCCGGGCAACCGGGAATATTAATAACAGGCAGTCCTGCTTTCGAACGGAACTCGGCTCCGAGAAATCCGCCCCGTTCCCCTTTCAAGTATTGAAGACCAATCGATTCAGACGGATTCGGCTTCGTCGCCGGAATCCCTCCCCAGCATGCACAGTCACCGATAGCGACAACGTACTGGGCTTTATGGGAGAATTCCAAAATCCAATCTTTTTTCGGACGATCCATGAGCATGTCGTAGTGTCCGGTTCCATTCGGCCCCTGAATAACCGTCCCTTCCACGACAAGGATGTCCAGAGGGATTTCGTCACTCAGGATCTGATCGTACAAACGGCGCACTTGATCGCCGAATTCCATCGACAAAGAATGATGATACAGAATGTTAATGCCGAAATCAGTGACCAAATCAATCACTGTCGGTTCTTCAGCATTTAAAAACGATTGGGTGTTTCCATTGCACGCACCGCCGTGCACCCAAAGAAGATTCGCCACTTCTCCCACCTCCAAAGAGCGAGTTTTTTTAGCAAATCGTCGTAGCGATTTGACGCTCGATTACAGGGAATCGACCGATTTTTTAAACGCTGCTTTGTCAGCCTCCAAACGGGTTATCCACTCGTCGATCCCTTGTCCCGTTCGCACAGAAACTTCATGAATAGGAATACCTGGTCTTACCTCGTTCAGCGCTTCATAGAAGCGTTCCCGTTGAAATCCCACCGCTTCAGCCAAGTCGATTTTCGTAATAACTGCCACATCGGCGCTGTTAACAATGGTCGGATACTTCACTGGCTTGTCTTCGCCTTCTGTCACAGAAAAGAGAACAACACGCTGGTTTTCTCCCAGGTCGTAACTCGAAGGGCATACGAGATTGCCAACATTTTCGATAAAGAGAAAATCGATACTTGCCAGATCCCATTCTGCCAGAGTTTTTTCAATCATGTTTGCCTCAAGATGACAAACTGTACCCGTAGTAATTTGACGCACTTTCGCTCCACTTTCACGCAGGCGTTCCGCGTCGTTTTCTGTGGCTAAATCACCGACCAGCGCTGCCACACTATGCCGTTCCCCAAGTCTGGTTAACATTTCCGTAAGCAGCGTCGTTTTTCCTGCTCCTGGACTCGAAACCAGGTTGACAACGTAGACACCGGCTTCTTGAAAACGCTTCCGCAATTCTCTAGCGAGAAGATCATTTTTCTTAAGAATGTTCTGACGGATTTCAACGATCCGGGGATTTAATGTCATCTCCTGCATTTTCCTCACCTCCTTCCAGGGCATACAATTCCAACTCGCGTCCCTCCAACACCTGGCCTGTTCTCGTCCCGCACACAGGACACCGCATAGGAAACGGTTCAGGCAAAATATGCGCTTCCTGGCAATCAGAACAGAATACTTGTACAGGAACGTCCTCAATCACGAGCCTCGCCCCTTCAAGAGGTGTCCCTTCGATGACCACATCGAAGGAAAATTCCAAAGATTCTTTTACCACACCCGACAAAACACCAAGTTTTAAATAAAGGACCTGCACCCGTTTCATCCCCGTATTTTCCGCTGCTTCGACGGCTAATTCAACCAAGCTGTGGGCAATGGACAATTCATGCATCGCCGAGTTCCTTCGATAAATGTCGCGCGAAATTAAGAACAAAATTGAGCGCCGGCTGCACCTCTGGATCGCTCAATGCCCGCATAAGCCCAAGAAGCCCGATGCGTTTCGTCCCCGTCTGGGCCGTTTCTGTAGTAGCCTGGAGCATCGAACGCGACACTTTTCCAACCATTTGCACCGAGCGCACGTCGAGAACATCGGATTTGAACAGTTCCTGGACTTGAGGGGAATCGAGAAATTCCTGCATTTGTTGGACAGCGGTAAGGGCACGCTCAAAGCGCATTGCGTATTCGGGCTTGGACAAACTTTGTCGTAAAATAACGATGAGCTCGTTGATCGAATCAGCTATTTCAGGCCCGCGACGCATAAAATGTTCTACCATGTCCAACAGAAACGTTACATGCTCCAGTTTATCGAGCAGGCGAACCAGTTGCTCGATCGTTTGCGGATCGGAAATTTTCTCTATCAGCAACTGATCGATAGATGCCTCCACGACCGCCCCTTCCCCAATTTTCACAGTGATAATTCCCTCCTTTTTTGATAACCGAAGAGATAAAAAAGCACGTCTTTTTAGTACGTTACCGTTTTTCCTCTCTTACGATTCATATTCTCCAACTTAATAATTTAATAATAAAAAAGATTTTTAATTATATGAATAATTTTACCATGCCAACTTTCCATCCGTCAAAGTTAACTTTGCTTTTTTCGATGGTGTGCTCGAACTCGACCATTCAAAGCTTCCACGGGTTGTGGTACTTGGCACTCAGCAGGAGTAAAAACCGACGCCATGCATAGCGAGGGTTGTTCAAAAAACGATAGACGGCATCTTTATCAGAAAGGTCGTCTCCCTTTTCGGAGGCAAGGAAACGAAACCAGTTTTTGTGCTGAAAAGCCAGGGGCAAAGAGCAATTGAAATAGAAAGGAACAGAAATAGCCGAGGTCTTTACAAGCCCCTGATCTGTCGCGATAAATACTTTTTTCTTGTTTGCTAGCTTTATTATTTCCGAAGCCAGCTCATTTTTAACAATGTCAAGACCAAATCTTATATTAGTAGGAAGACAAGAATTAAATGTTTGAGTTTGTAATACCATATTTCCTAACCCCTTTAACAAAATTAGTTATCTATATCAGGGTAGTAAATTAGTTCTGTAAATGTATTTTCACAGATTGAGATCTACAGCATTCTTAGAAAACGACCATAGCGTTTCTGCCGCAACCCCGACATCAAAATGCGGAGAAGGGCGGCTGACTTTTGAAGTATGAAGGAAAAGAGAGGAAAGAATGAGGAGAGGA
>NZ_DFMZ01000075.1:0-951 GCF_002375825.1 Aneurinibacillus sp. UBA3580 | reverse complement strand
GAGAGGAAAGAATGAGGAGAGGAGTTCAATGTGGAAAGAGGCGTTCGCCTTTTTCTTTCCTGAATTTTTTTCCTCTACTCTCTCCTTCTTTCCTCATGACCTTCACGGAAAAATGCAGGCGTTCTTAGAATCGTACTTTTAACGCCAGCTACCAATGGTCCGTTTTGTTCGCTTTCTTTTTTAACCTTTATCCATTCTTCGTCAGTAAAAAACTGGTTCCAACTTGTTTCTAAATGGTTTCTATCTTTAAACGTTAATAGATAAAATATTTCATCGGCACTGTTATCATCGATTTCCGCACACCAGAAACCTGCAATGTTCATGTCATGTTTTTTAAATAACCTTAAAGTGTGATTTTCAAATCTCTTTAATAAATCGGGCATTTTACCGGGCATAGCGGTATATTTGCGTAATTCAAAGATCATTTTAAGATAGCTCCTTTCTATTCATCCCCATTTGGTGAAATTTATGCTTGGTAAAAGCTATATCTTTTTTTATTTGACGTATAAGTTCATGCACAGAATTGAATTTTTGTTCATCTCTTACTTTAAAAATAACTTCTACTTCTATTTGTTTTCCATAAATATTTTCGTTAAATTTAATAATATGAATTTCAACATTTTTTGAAGCATTTTTATGAAACGTTGGTTTTACTCCAATATTCATAACCCCATAATAGCAGGCATCATTTACATACACTCGCACACCGTATACTCCTGTCTGGTAGTGCCAGTCAGTAAAATCAATATTCGCTGTTGGAAAGCCGATTTTTTTGCCTCGCCCTTCACCATGTATTACTTTTCCTGCAATATATCTATTTTTTTCTGCATTAGATTCCATCCTCTATTCCCCCCTTCGGTAACGGGCCTGCTTTGCGCCTGCAATCCAGCAATTTCACAATGCCGTACTGTCAATAATGACAAGTGTAAGGAGGAAGAAGAGAGAATGCTC
>NZ_DFMZ01000127.1:0-2912 GCF_002375825.1 Aneurinibacillus sp. UBA3580 | reverse complement strand
AAAGGCGTTCGCCTTTTTCCCCATTGAAATCCTCTCCTCGTTCTCTTCTCTCTTTCCCTTCGTACCGCAAAAGTCAGCCGACCTTCCTCACATTTTCATGTCGGGGTTGCAAACGAAAAGCAGCCGGGGAAAACTGCTCAGGAACCCCCCATGACTCCGCTATCACCTGACAAATGCTTATGAGATAAGCTGACAGGTTTCTATGCGACAGGCGAAAAAGAAATGGCGGACGGTTATGTCGCCGAACCTGCCCGGAATTACCGCAAAAACCCAATCATTCCCAGAACAAAAGAAGCTGATGAAAAAAACGCTCGCGAGGCGTGTGTCGACCGTTGCTTTTTCCCTGTGGAGCGTGTGGCCCGAAGGGAAAGATCGGTACCCCCCGCGAGTTTTTCTTATTTCGTTATCCGTTTTTCCTCTGGAACTCAATCATGAACTCGCTGAGTGCTTTACAGCTTTCATACGGCACCGCATTGTACGTAGATGCGCGGCAACCGCCTACGGAACGGTGACCGTTCAGCCCGACGAATCCGGCCTGCTTCGCCTCAGCAAGGAACTGTTTCTCCAGATCTTCCGATGCGAGACGGAATGTAATATTCATCAGGGAACGGCTGTCTTTTTGGGCATGTCCCTTGTAGAAACCTCCGCTTTGATCAATAACATCATAGATAAGTGCCGCTTTTTCTTTGTTCATGTTCTCAATGGCGGCAAGGCCTCCCTGCTCTTTCACCCATTCGAGCACAAGGCCGAGCATGTAGATGCCGAATGTCGGTGGCGTGTTGTACAGGGAGTTGTTTTTCACATGCGTATCATAGCGCAGCATCGTCGGCACGTTGTTCGTATTCGCACGCTCCAGCATATCCGGACGCAAAATGACTACCGTCACGCCAGAAGGACCGAGATTTTTCTGCGCGCCCGCATAGATGAGCGCAAACTTGCTGACGTCAAAGCCGTAGGACAAAATATCACTTGACATATCAGCAATGAGCGGGATATCGCCCGTATCCGGGAACTCGGACCACTCCGTACCGAAGATGGTATTATTGGATGTCAGATGGACATATGCCGTATTTTCTTCATAGACCAGCTCATCGAGCGCCGGAATGCGGTTGTAATTCGTTTCTTTTGTGGATGCGACCGTATACGTATCACCCACCATCTTCGCTTCCTTAAGCGCCTTCTCCGACCAGGAACCGGTCATAATATAGCCCGCTTTTTGGCCTTGAGAAAGAAAATTCAGCGGAATCATTGCAAATTGGGTGCTTGCCCCTCCCTGCAGAAACAGTACATGGTACTCTTCCGGGATGTTCATTAACTCTTTTAAAGAAGCAATCGCCTGATTATGCACTTGCTCATATGCAGCGCTGCGATGGCTCAATTCCATGACCGACATGCCGGTTCCCTGGAAATCGACGAGTTCGCGCTGCGCTTTCTCCAGAACGGCAAGCGGCAGTGCCGAAGGACCTGCATTAAAGTTATAAGCGCGCTGTGCCTGTTTCAACATCTCTCTTCACTCCTTGGTTGAGTTAAAAACTTTGTTTTTATCCTACACCTAATTTTCGCAAAAGAAAAGAGATGTTTTCATAATTGAAGAAAAATATACGGGAATATCATAAAAAAAACAAATTTATGGCTAAAAATAGAAAAAAAATACCCTAAAAACGAACATTACTCTGCAGTTGAAGAAGCACCGGTTATCTCAATTAGAACAAGATATACTGGTCAACCTGCATCCCTGCCTGACGCTTGCGCTTGAGCGGGCGGATAGTCTGCCGGTCGGCACCTCGAAAACAGAAGAAGGACAGCGAATCGGCTGCCCTTCTTTATTATCCGAAAATATCCATGCTCAAATATCGCTCGCCCGAATCGGCTGCAATGGCCAGCACCCGCTTGCCTTTTCCCTGCTTCTTTGCTTCCTGCAATGCCGCATACACGGCTCCGCCTGCGGACGGGCCGACAAGAATGCCTTCTTTCGCCGCTAAGTCCCGCACGGTGCGCAGTGCATCCTCATCCTCACACTGCATAATCTCGTCATATACATCCTGGTTCAAAATCTCAGGAATAAAGCCTGGACTTGTTCCAACGAGCTTATGCGGTCCCGGCTTTCCGCCGGATAGCACCGGCGATCCTTTCGGCTCTACGACTATAATCCGCAGATTCGGCAGATGTTCTTTCAGCACCTCTCCGGTTCCTGTAATTGTGCCACCCGTACCGGATGTCGCGACAAACGCATCCAACCGGTTTTCCATCTGACGCAAAATCTCCGGCGCCGTTGTTTTTCGATGAATATCAGGATTCGACTCATTTTCAAATTGCATCGGAATGAAGCTGCCTGGGATGCTTTCAGCCAGCTCTTTCGCCTTGCGAATAGAGCCTGGCATCTTCTCTTCCGCAGGCGTTAGTACCACCTCTGCGCCATATGCTTTGAGGATGCTAATGCGTTCTTTGGTCATATTATCCGGCATGACCAGAATACAGCGATAGCCGCGTGCGGCCGCATTCATCGCAAGCCCAATCCCCGTATTCCCGCTGGTCGGTTCAATAATGGTCGATCCTTCCTTCAGATGCCCTGCTTTCTCCGCTTCCACGATCATATTATAGGCGGCCCGGTCTTTGACACTGCCGCTCGGATTGAATTTTTCTAATTTGACATATACATCCGCATCGTCCCGACCGGTCAACCGGCGCAGCTTGACGACAGGCGTTTCGCCAATTAACTCATGAATGCCATTGACTACACGTGCGTACATCTCCACTCACCTCTTTATATAAACTGGACTTCTTTAACCCAAGTATACCGGTAAGCATTTGATATATCCAGTAATAAAAAGATAAAAAAACGAGGAGAGATGAATATGAAAAAAGTGGCCATTTTTGTTCACGCAGGTGAAAATGAACTGGGAAGAGCGGTT
>NZ_DFMZ01000128.1:0-9886 GCF_002375825.1 Aneurinibacillus sp. UBA3580 | reverse complement strand
AAGGAAAAGAGAGAAGAGAACGAGGGGATGATTTCAATGTGGAAAAAGGCGAAGCCCTTTTTCTTCCTTAGATCTTTTTTCTCTCTCCTTCCTTCTTTATTTCAGGATTTTTATAGAAAAAGGAAACGAGGGATACAAATGAAGCATATCCTGCTTCTGGTACTGGTTGGACTGCTTCTGGTAGGCTGCTCTTCTTCCAAACCGACGCTTCCCCGCGACAACAGCGGGACGATGGTGGCAAACAGAAAAATAAACGAGGAAAAAGCAAGCCCGGCATTCCAGGTAGGAGATTGGATATCGTACGGGAGTAAAGACCGGCTGGGCATTACCAAGCAAAACGAGGACAAAACCGTATTATTTACAACGCAGCAGAGACGATTGGGATATGCGTGGTAAACAAAAGGTCGGGATGCAGTTCCCGGCCTTTTGTTTACCATATGATATGATAGAACAGGCAAGAGATAAGAACGGTGCAAAAAGGAGTGGATACTTATGAGGTATCGAATGATTGCGATTGATATGGATGATACACTGCTGACCGATGAGAGAACGATTACGCCGGGCACGGCAGAGGCGATTAAGCAGGCGCTGGATTTAGGCGTGGTGGTCACGCTGGCGACGGGCCGGATGTTTCCTTCAGCCCTGCCGTTTGCATCCCAGCTTGGGCTGAACGTTCCGCTGATTACCTATCAGGGAGCCGTTGTCAAAGATATGGCGAGCGAGAGCATCATGTATGAACGGCTCGTCACTCCGGAGATTTCCCGCCGCATTATCGAGATTGCTCGTGCGAAAAATATGCACCTACAGGTCTACCAGGACGATATTTTGTATTCACCCGAGGAGAACGATAAGATTCGGCAGTATGCCGAAATCGCCGGGGTACCGTATACAATAGAGAAAGATTTGTACCGATTGGCCGAGCGCAATTTCATTAAACTGCTGTATTTCGATGAACCGGAGGCATTGGACGAGCTGGCTCGGGAACTGCGTAAAGAATTTGGTGAGACGGCGCACATTACCAAATCAAAACCGTTTTTCCTTGAAGTCATGCATCCGGAAGCGAACAAAGGGCGGGCCGTACTGCACCTTGCGGAGACGTTTGGGATTGACCGTTCGGAAATTATCGGCATTGGCGACAGCTATAATGATCTGGATTTAATTACTGTCTCAGGTCTTGGCGTCGCAATGGGCAATGCGCCGGATGATATCAAACAAATAGCCGATTATGTAACGCTCTCGAACAACGAGGAAGGCGTACGCCATGTAATCGAGACATTTATATTACAGTCTACTACAGAATAAATCTCGTTCCCTAAAACTTTACTTTTCAATTTTCTTCTTTCCATTATAATGAAATTAAAAAGACAGAATAGGCTGGGGAAACGATGAATAAAATACTGCTGGCAATCGACGGGTCCACATACGATGAGAAATCCGTCCACTTTATTAACGAAAAATTAGCCTGGGCGCAAAGCATGGAGGTGTATGTGGTAACCGTGCTGCCGGAAATGGATGAGACACTGCTGCATGTCTATCCGGGTCTTCGCGAAGAGTATACTGCCCAGGCGGAGAAACGGCTTCAAGAGATTGCCCAAATGCTTACGATACATGCCAATACTTGTCAGCGCCGTGTATTGGAAGGACCGGTAGCTGAGCAATTGCTCACATTCGCCGAGCAAATTGGGGTCGATATGATTGTGATGGGATGCCGGGGGCTCAGCAACTATGAAGAGCTGACGCTGGGGAGCGTCAGCATGAAAGTCATTCGCCTCTCACCGCGTCCTGTCGTTATCGTTAAATAACATCATCTTATATACAGAAAGGAAAAAAGAAGAAATGTACAAGAAGCTATGCTGCTACTGCTTGAAAGTCAGCGTGTCCGCCGATTATTTAATGGCCGGCGACTGGCAATGCACGCACTGCGGACACGACATCACCGATGTGCCGGCAATTCCGTATCAAGAAGAATTCTCCAAAGATTATTTAATGAAACTGGTCACCTATAAAAAAGAAAAGAGACTGGATTCCAGTCCTGCATAAGCATAAGCGCCCGTTCTATCCGCATGTATCGAATAGAACGGGCGTTTATGTTTATTGAATTCCATCTTTGCTTTCCTGTGCCACCCATGTCCGATTCATCTCATCTACCGTGTCCTGCCATGCCTGGCTTTGCTGCAGTACGTCAAGCATCTCGCGTACTTCTCTCTCGCCGAGACCTGAAGCCAGCGCCATATCCTCCATAAAATCTGGCTCGGTAATTTTTTCACCAAGCCTAATCTTATCCCGGTATCGCTCCATTACATCATGAATATGCTTTCGCGTATCCCCGGCAAGCCCGTATGCATTCGCAAACCCTTCAAATGAATAGTGTATATGCTCCATCGCCGCCTGCTCCTTCCGCTCGAATCTTTTTCCATCTTATAGTTTTTGTGCAGAGGTTCAGGGTTATGCTTAAAAAACGAAAAACCGGAGCACAAGCGTATCTCCGGTTTCTCTCATCGTTTCATTCTTTATCAATTCTTTCAAAGCTTCTCTACTTCTACCCGGGTAGAAAAGAACGTTGCTCCGCGTCCCATGTCTGACAGACGGCTCGGTGTTAACGCATTAACCAGTTGTTTCGTGCCTGGCTCATCCGCCCACAATCCCTGGCTCACCGCTACGCCGGGCAGCACATTCTCCCCGACAGAGGCGGTGAGCACACATTCACCGCGATCATTATAGACACGTATTTTCGCGCCGTCCTCGATGCCGCGCTTCCGCGCTTCATCCGTATGGATATGCAGACGCGGCGTCTTTTCCATCGCCACATGCCTGGCATTGTTTGAAAATGTCGAGTTTAAGAAATTATGATTCGGCGCCGACACGAACAAAAGCGGGTACTTCTCGTCTTCTTTAATCGGTTCATATGTCGGCAGCGGCGGCAGTCCTTTTTTCTCCATTCGTTTCGAGTACAGCTCGATTTTGCCGCTCGGCGTCGGCAGTTTACCCGGAAATTTCGGCTTTTTGCTTCGATCAATTTTGATAAAATGCCGCTCAAGCAGCGCTTCATACGTAATGCCATCGAGATACGGATTGGCCGGATGATCAAGCATCTGACGGATCATCTCTTCCTCCGTATCTTTGAATGCCTGCTCGGTAAATCCCATCGCTTCCGCCAGCAGACGGAACACCTCGACATTGGACTTACTTTCCCCGTACCGTTCTATGACCGGCAGATGCAGATGTACAAAATAATGCCAATACGATGTAAACAAGTCCAAATTCTCATAGGAGGATGTCGCCGGCAGCACAATGTCAGCATAGCGCGCCGTTTCTGTCAGGAACAAATCATGCACAACAGTGAACAAGTCTTCACGCGCAAAACCCTCTCTCACTTTGTTGCCGTTTGGCGCCACGACAAGGGGGTTACTGTTATAGACAAACAAAGAATACAGCGGCGGATCGAGCTCCGTGAGCGCCTCCCCGATCTGGTTCATGCTGATGGAGCGCGTTTTTTCCTTCAGCAGGTCAGGACGCTGCAGCGCCTGAAAATTAACGGATGCATAGCCGCTGTTGCCTTTAATCGCCCCGCCGCCTCGCACATGCCACTGGCCGGTCAATGCAGGCAGACAGGCGATAGTGCGTACAAACATGCCCCCGTTGTCATGATGCTGCGGCCCGTTGCCGATGCGAATAAAAGAAGGCGATGTCCTGCCGTACATGCGGGCCAGCTCGTAAATATCATCCACAGAAACGCCAGTAATCGCGGATACGGCAGCAGGATTATACTGCTTTACATGTTCGCGCAACTCTTCATATCCAACCGTATATTCGGCGAGAAACGTCTCATCCACCAGCTCTTCGGCAAACAATATATGCATCAGACCAAGCGCGAGTGCGGTATCCGTTCCGGGCAGAATAGGAATGAACCAGTCGGCCCACCGTCCGGTCTGGTTTTTATGCACGTCAATGACGACCACTTTGGCGCCGTTTTTCCGCGCCTTCTCCGCCAGCGTAACCTGGTGCATATTGGTGCTGACCGCGTTGCAGCCCCAGAAGATGAACAGCTTCGTATCGATGGTTTCCTCCGGGTCCGTGCCGTAGCTTCCGCCCATTGTATACATATAGCCCGCAGCGCCGGCGGAATTACAGATGGTCCGCTCAAGCTGGCTTGCGCCCAGACGATTAAAAAAGCGGCGATCCATCCCTTCCACGTTCAGAATCCCCATATTCCCATAGAAGCTATACGGCATGATGCTCTCTGCACCATGCTGCGCGATTAGCTCCTTCCATTTCTCTGCGATGGTGGCAATCGCCTCGTCCCAGGTAATGCGTTCAAACTTGCCTTCCCCTTTTGTGCCCACCCGCTTCAGCGGATATTTAAGACGCTTCGGGTCATACAGGCGCGCCGGCATGTTGCGCACCTTGTTGCAGATTACCCCCTGCGTCACCGGATGCGCCGGATCGCCCGTGATTTTGACAATCTTTCCGTCCTGCTTGTGGACGAGCAGACCGCATGTATCCGGACAATCCAGCGAGCAAACCGAAGGAAAAATGCCATCTTTTTGCGTTGCGTAGGAAGCCATCTTTTTCACTCCTCTATTTTTCATAAAAAACGACCATGGCGTTTCAGCCGCAACCCCGACATGAAAATGACGGGAAGGCCAGCTGACTTTTGCGGTATGAAGGAAAAAAGAGGAAAGAAGGAGGAGAGGATTTCAATGGTGAAAAAGGCGAAGGCCTTTTTCTACCCTGGCTCTTCTTTCCTCTTTCCCTTCCTTCTTCTCTCATGATTTTCACAAAAAAAACCCGGAATGGATACATTTACTGTATACCAATTCCAGGTTTTTGTCATCGGGAGAACCCTCTGGCACTTCTCCTGCCTCTGTTTATTTTTTCACGACTGCGTGTCCGCCGAATTCATTGCGCAGTGCGGCAACAACCTTGCCGTGGAACGTATCGTCTTCGAGCGAACGGAAACGCATAAACTGGGACATCGCGATAACGGGTGCGCTTGCTTGCAGTTCCATCGCTGTCTCTACCGTCCAGATGCCTTCGCCGGAAGAATGCATAACACCCTTAATATTATCGAGCTTCGGCTGCTTGGAGAACGCGTTCTCCATCAACTCCATCAACCAGCTGCGAATAACAGAGCCGTGATTCCATACACGTGCCACCGCTTCGTAATCATAGTCGAACTGGCTCTTATCGAGAATCTCGAATCCTTCACCGATCGCCTGCATCATGCCATATTCGATGCCATTATGTACCATTTTCAGAAAATGACCGCTTCCGGCCGCACCGGTTTTAAGAAAGCCGTTCGGCAGAGAGATACTTTCAAATAGCGGAGTAATATGCTCAAGCGCCTCCGGGTCGCCGCCGACCATCGTACATACGCCGTGGCGCGCGCCTTCTGTACCGCCGCTTGTGCCGCAATCAACAAAATAGATGCCTTTTTCTTTAAGCTGCGCGTAGCGGGCAAGCGTGTCTTTGTAATTGGAGTTTCCAGCGTCAATCAGAATGTCCCCTTTCTCAAGCAGGGCGCCCATCTCTTTTGTGACCTGGTCGGTGATTTTGCCCGCCGGTACCAGCATGATAACGACCCGCGGAGATTCCATGTTTTGCACGAGCGCCGCCAGGGAATCGACACCTCTTGCACCGTCTTTCGTAATGCGTTCCACATGCTCGCTCACAGTATCGTACGCCACGACCTCATGGTTCTTGTCGATCATGTTAAGCGCGAGATTATACCCCATTTTTCCGAGCCCGATTAATCCTACTTTCACTGTCCATCACTCCTTCTTCATATTTTCTAATTTTATCCTAACATTTTGCGCTGAAATGCGGCGATGCTTTCGTACTCATCTTCAAGCTTGCGCATAATGCGCAGATAAATCGGAAGCAGCTCCATATAGACGGCAGCGTGTTCCCGGTTTGGCGTATGATGATGCGTCGCCCCCACCATCTCTGATACCACTTCCAATGAATCTACCGTACCCAGGGCATACATGCCGAGGACAGCCGCACCGAGGCAGGAACTCTCATAGTCTTCCGGCACGTATACGTCCTGATCAAAAATATCGGCCATCATCTGCCGCCACAGCGCCGAGCGGGCAAACCCGCCTGTCGCTTGAATTTGCTTTGGCATCGGGATTAATTCTTTAAGCGCGAGAAATACGGTATAGAGATTAAAGATAACACCCTCAAGTACGGCGCGAATCATATGCTCTTTCTTATGGTGCAGCGTCAGACCGAAGAACGATCCTCTCGCATTGGCATTCCAGAGCGGCGCCCTCTCCCCCGCCAGATACGGATGGAACAAAAGTCCGTCACAGCCGGGCCGCACGTTATCCGCAATCTTCGTTAACACATCGTATGAGCTGATGCCGAGCCGTTTGGCCGTCTCAATCTCGGATGCGGCCAGCTCGTCCCGTACCCAGCGCAGCGTCATGCCCCCGTTATTAACCGGACCGCCGATGACCCAGTGCTTATCGGTCAGCGCGTAGCAGAAAATCCGGCCTTTCGGGTCGGTTACCGGCTTATCCACTACAGTACGGATGGCGCCGCTTGTGCCGATCGTGATCGCCACTACGCCAGGCTCTACCGCATTCACGCCCAGATTAGACAGAACTCCATCGCTTGCACCCAGGACAAACGGCGTGTCGGGGTTAAGCCCCGTTTCTTCCGCTGCCCATGCGTCCATTCCCCGGACATAATGCGTCGTCGGAACCGGCGTAGACAGATGCTCCTCTTTAATTCCGGCAACCGCAAGCGCTTCCTCATCCCAGATCAGGTTCTCCAGATTGAACATTCCGGTCGCCGAAGCGATAGAATAATCGACAAGATACTGTTTAAACAACTGATAAAACACGTATTCTTTTATGGAAATAAATTTGGCTGCCCGTTTGAAAATGTCCGGGTGTTCTTCACGCAGCCAGACAATTTTGGAAAGCGGCGCCATCGGGTGCACAGGCGTGCCGGTACGTCTGTAGATTTCGTGTCCATTTTGTTCTTTTTTAATGATTTCCGCGTATTTCGTGCTGCGGTTATCCGCCCAGGTAATGCACCGGGTCAGCGGCCGGTGCGAACCGTCCATGGCAATGACGCTATGCATGGCCGAGCTAAACGAAACGAAAGCGACGCGCCCAGGCGCGACGCCGCTTTTCTGGATTACCTGTTTAAGAACCTCAAGCACCGCCTTATATATCTGATCGGGGTCCTGTTCCGCCGTCGAAGGAGTCGGCGTATAGAGCGGATATTCAACCGAGTGTTTCGCAAGCCCCTGTCCCTTTTCCGTGAAAAGAACCGCTTTGGTGCTCGTTGTTCCGATGTCGATGCCGATACAGTAGTTCGTACTCACAGGGCTGCCTCCTATCTTTAGTGTGAAAAAAAGAAAGTAAGATCCAGAAAAGAAAAAGGCTTCGCCTTTTTCTTTGTTATACCACAATGTCGAGCAGCAGGATAAAGATAAGTGCGGCTATGGACAGAATCGTCTCCATCACCGTCCATGTCTTCAGCGTCTGCGGCACAGTCATATTGAAAAATTCTTTAATGAGCCAGAAACCGGAGTCATTCACATGCGACAGAATGAGCGACCCCGCACCTGTCGCAAGCACCAACAGCTCCAGATTCGTGCCCGGCGTTGCCGCTGCAATCGGGGCAAGAATGCCCGCTGCAGTCGTCATCGCTACGGTGGCCGAGCCGGTCGCCACACGAATCAGACCCGCCACCAGCCAGCCAAGCAGGAGCGGTGAGATGTGCGACTGCGTAGCTACGCCGGCAATCGCATCGCCGACGCCGCTTTCAATCAGGACTTTGTTGAAGCCGCCGCCTGCGCCGATAACAATCAAAATGGTTGCAGTCGGTCCAAGACACTCGTTTGTAAACCTAAGGATTTGATCGCGGTCGAATCCGCGTGCAAACCCGAGCGAGAAGAACGAGAACAGAAGCGCGATCAGAAGCGATACAACCGGGTTACCGATAAAATCAATCCAGCTGCGCAGCGTATTGCCTTCCGGCAGCGTCACGTCTGCAATCGTCGCACATAGCATCAAAAGCACCGGAAGCAGAATCGTAAACACCGTGATGCCAAAGCCCGGCAGTTCCTTGCGTTCAGACTCGCTGAACTGGGCTGCCAGCTCGGTCGACGGCTCAAGTTGAATGCGCTTCGAAATGAATGAACCGAATAAAGGACCTGCGATAATTGCAGTCGGAAGGCCCACAATCAATGAATACAGAATCGTCTTGCCCACATCCGCCTGATAAATGCCAACCGCCAGCATCGCAGCCGGATGCGGCGGCACAAGACCATGTACGACGGACAGGCCCGCCACCAGCGGGATGCCTATTTTCAGCAGCGGCGTGTTCGTATGCCGCGCAAGCGTAAACACCAGCGGAATCAGAAGCACCAGGCCAACCTGGAAGAACACCGGGATCCCGACAATGAATGCGACAAACATCATCGCCCAGTGTACGTTTCTCTCACCGAATATGTAAATCAGCGTCCGGGCGATGCGCTCTGCGCCGCCGGATTCGGCCATCATCTTCCCCAGCATCGTCCCCAGTCCAAGCACGATGGCAATAAATCCGAGAACACCGCCAACTCCTTTCTCGAACGCTTTCAGAATTTCAGGCAGATCCATGCCCGCGCTTAAGCCAATAAACAAAGAAGCCAGAATTAATGCGACAAGTGGATTAAGCTTAAATCTGGCAATCAGCACAATCAGGCCAAGAATTGCGATGACCGTATATACCAGCAGGCTGGCACTGTGGCTGAGCCCCAAAAATGAATTCATGCTGTCTCTCTCCTTTATGATGTCAGCGTTTTCTTAAACAGTATGAAGGATGCCTCTCCACTATATAAAATATTTTTTCTAATGTAAATACAGGAAAGAAATTTTCTTTCAAAACTGATCTTAAAATAGCTTATCCGAAAAAGCCGTTGCTGCGGGCGGCTGTCGGATAAGCCGATTAATAGCGCTTAATTGCAATAGATTCACGAATTTTCTGCAGGTTTTTAAGCGTTACATCCTGCTTGCGTGTCGCCACGCCCACATACAGCGCATCGATAACCGATAGCTGGACGAGTCGGGATGCCATTGCTTCAGAACGAAATAAAGTTTCACGTGATGTTGTATAAATGGAAATATCTACAGCGCGCGTCAGCGGCGATTTCATCGTACTGCTGATGCCAATCGTTTTCGCGCCGCGCTCGCGTGCCACCTGTATCGCCTCCACTACATCAATGTTGCTGCCGCTGTGTGAAATACCGACTGCTACGCATTCCGCATCCAACAAAGACGCGGACATTACCTGCAGGTGGCTATCCGTATGGGCAATCACCTGAGCGCCGGTGCGTAAAAACTTATGGTAGGCGTCGAGTGCGATAACCCCTGAGCCTCCGGAACCGTAAAAATCAATTTTTTTGGCACGGGTAAGGCACTCAACCGCCGCCTCGAGCGGCTCATTTTCCAGCAGGGCGAGCGTGTCTTTCATCGCTTCTATGCTGCTTAAAAAAATCTTGCGCGTGATATGTAAAATGTTGTCTTCCTCCGTAATTTCTTCATGGATATTCTCCATCGGGTGCACAATATCCCGGGCAAGTGCGATTTTAAACGCCTGATAGCCTTTGTAGCCAAGACGCTTGCACAACCGAAAGACCGTCGCCTCCGCCACCCCGCTTTTCTCCGCCAGCTCGGAGATCGACGAATGAATGACTTCTTCCGGCTTTTCGAGCATATAACGGGCGGCCGTCTGTTCTTTGACGGACAAGGATGATAACATCGATCGCAGTCGGTTGATACTGTTGGGCTGCTGTTCGTTCTCCATATGTCTCCTCCTGCCTTTTTCTGTGAAAATCATGAGGAAAGAAGGAAGGGGAAGAAGAAATGAGATCCGGGGAAGAAAA